>JAEYXX010000118.1 GCA_023431055.1 Pseudomonadota bacterium | reverse complement strand
TGGTGCCGATGCTGCTGGAGCAGGCGCGCCTGAACCCACAGCAGGCCGAGGCCTCGCAGAAACTGGCTCTCGGCATCGCCGAAAAGCTGCGCAACCAGAAGAACGCCAGCGGCCGTCAGGGCCTGGTGCAAGGCCTGTTGCAGGAGTTCTCGTTATCGTCGCAGGAAGGCGTGGCGCTGATGTGCCTGGCCGAAGCCCTGCTGCGCATCCCCGACAAGGCCACCCGCGACGCGCTGATTCGCGACAAGATCGCCAACGGCAACTGGAGCCAGCACCTCGGCCAGAGCCCGTCGATGTTCGTCAACGCGGCCAGCTGGGGCCTGCTGATCACCGGCAAGCTGGTGTCGACCCACACCGAAGCCGGCATGACCTCGGCACTCAACCGCATCATCGGCAAGAGCGGCGAACCGGTCATCCGCAAGGGCGTGGACATGGCCATGCGCCTGATGGGCGAGCAGTTCGTCACCGGCGAAACCATCGCTGAAGCCCTGGCCAATGCCTCCAACCTTGAAGCCAAGGGCTTCCGCTATTCCTACGACATGCTCGGTGAAGCGGCGCTGACCGAGGAAGACGCCAAGCGCTACCTGGCCTCCTACGAGCAGGCCATCCACGCCATCGGCAAGGCCTCGCACGGTCGCGGCATCTACGAAGGCCCGGGCATCTCAATCAAGCTGTCCGCCCTGCACCCACGCTACAGCCGCGCCCAGTACGAGCGCGTGATGGACGAGCTGTACCCGACCCTGCTGGGCCTGACCCAACTGGCCAAGCAGTACGACATCGGCATCAACATCGACGCCGAGGAAGCCGACCGCCTGGAGCTGTCGCTGGATCTGCTCGAGCGCCTGTGCTTCGAGCCGAGCCTGGCCGGCTGGAACGGCATCGGCTTCGTCATCCAGGCTTACCAGAAGCGCTGCCCGTACGTGATCGACTACGTCATCGACCTGGCCAAGCGCAGCCGCCACCGCCTGATGATCCGCCTGGTCAAGGGCGCCTACTGGGACAGCGAGATCAAGCTGGCCCAGGTGGGTGGCCTGGAAGGCTACCCGGTGTACACCCGCAAGCCGTACACCGACGTCTCTTACATCGCCTGCGCACGCAAACTGCTGGCCGCGCCGGAAGCCATCTACCCGCAGTTCGCCACGCACAACGCCCACTCGCTGTCGGCCATCTACCACCTGGCCGGGCAGAACTACTACCCGGGCCAGTACGAGTTCCAGTGCCTGCACGGCATGGGCGAGCCGCTGTACGAGCAAGTGGTCGGCAAGATCGCCGATGGCAAGCTGAACCGCCCGTGCCGCATCTACGCCCCGGTCGGCAGCCATGAAACCCTGCTGGCCTACCTGGTACGTCGCCTGCTGGAAAACGGCGCCAACACCAGCTTCGTCAACCGCATCGCCGACCACAGCATCTCGCTAAAAGACCTCGTACTCGATCCGGTGCAACAGGTCGAGCAGATGGCTGCGCAGGAAGGCACCGTCGGCCTGCCGCACCCGCGCATCCCGCTGCCGCGTGATCTGTACGGCAAGCAGCGGGTCAACTCCGCCGGCCTCGACCTGGCCAACGAACACCGCCTCGGCTCGCTGTCCTCGGCGCTGCTGTCGACCGTCAACCACAGCTACCTGGCCGAGCCAATGCTCGGTTGCGATGGCGCCAATCCGGGCGAGCCGGAGCCGGTGCGCAACCCGGCCGATCATCGCGACCTGGTCGGCCATGTGCGCGAAGCCAGCATTCAGGACGTCGATAGCGCCCTGCTCTGCGCCATTTCCAGCGGGCCAATCTGGCAGTCCACCCAACCAACCGAACGCGCCGCCGTGCTGGAACGCGCCGCCGACCTGATGGAAGCCGAGCTGCAACAGCTGATGGGCCTGCTGGTGCGCGAGTCCGGCAAGACCTTCGCCAACGCCATCGCCGAAGTGCGCGAGGCGGTGGACTTCCTCCGCTACTACGCCATTCAGGCACGCAGCTTCAGCAACGACAGCCACCGCCCGCTGGGCCCGGTGGTGTGCATCAGCCCGTGGAACTTTCCCCTGGCAATCTTCACCGGCCAGGTCTGCGCCGCACTGGCCGCCGGCAATACCGTGCTGGCCAAGCCGGCCGAACAGACCCCGCTGATCGCCGCCCAGGCCGTGCGCATCCTGCGCGAGGCCGGCGTGCCGGCCGGCGCCGTACAGCTGCTGCCGGGTCGTGGCGAAACCGTTGGTGCGCGCCTGGTCGGTGACGAGCGCGTGCGTGGCGTGATGTTCACCGGTTCCACCGAAGTGGCCGGCATCCTCCAGCGCAACATCGCCGGTCGCCTGGATGCCCAGGGCCGCACAATTCCGCTGATCGCCGAAACCGGCGGCCTCAACGCCATGATCGTCGATTCCTCGGCGCTGACCGAGCAGGTGGTAATGGACGTCGTCGCCTCTGCCTTCGACAGCGCCGGCCAGCGCTGCTCGGCGCTGCGCGTGCTGTGCGTGCAGGACGACGTGGCCGACCGCGTGCTGACCATGCTCAAGGGCGCCATGGCCGAATACAGCCTGGGCAACCCGGAGCGCCTGAACACCGACATCGGCCCGGTGATCGACGCCGAAGCCAAGGCTGGCATCGAAACCCATATTGCCAAGCTGCGCGAGAAAGGCCGCAAGGTCACTCAACTGGCGCGCGTCAACGGTGACGAGATCAAGCGCGGCACCTTCGTCGTGCCGACCCTGATCGAGCTGGACAGCTTCGACGAAATGAAGCGCGAGATCTTCGGTCCGGTACTGCACGTGGTGCGCTACCAGCGCGCCGATCTGGGCAAGCTGCTGCAGCAGATCAACGACAGCGGCTACGGCCTGACCCTCGGCGTGCACACGCGCATCGATGAGACCATCGCCCAGGTGGTCGGCACCGCCAAGGTCGGCAACCTGTACGTCAACCGCAACATGGTCGGCGCCGTGGTCGGCGTGCAGCCGTTCGGTGGTGAAGGCCTTTCAGGCACCGGCCCGAAAGCCGGCGGCCCGCTATACCTCTATCGCCTGCTGTCGACCCGCCCGCAGGAGGCCGTCGCCCAGTATCTGCAACAGGCCGAGGTGCAGACACTGCCGGCACCGAGCGAGCTGGACAAGGTGCGTAGCGCCTTCGCCGAATGGGCAGGCAAGCAGGAGCCAGCCATCGCCGCGCTGTTCGAGCAGTACCGCCGCCTGTCGCAAAGCTACAGCAGCCACGTGCTGAGCGGCCCGACCGGCGAGCGCAACAGCTACACCCTGCTGCCGCGCGAGCGCGTGCTGAACCTGGCCGACGAGCGCAGCGACCTGCTGGCGCAGCTGGCCGCCACCTTGGCGATCGGCAGCCGGGCGATCTGGCTGGAAAGCCAGCGCGCGCTGTACGCCGAACTGCCTAAGGAGGTGCAGAAGCACATCCAGCTGGTGGCTGACTGGAACAGCATCGACGTGGAGCTGGACGCCATCCTGCATCACGGTGATTCCGACCAACTGCGCGCAGTCAGCGAGCAGGCGGCGCAGCGCCAGGGCGCCATCGTCGGTGTGCACGGGCTGAACAAGGGCGAGACCGATATCCCGCTGGAACGCCTGCTGATCGAGCACGCCCTGAGCGTCAACACCGCTGCGGCTGGCGGCAACGCCAGCCTGATGACCATCGGCTAAACGCCGCTGTCATCTCGTGGAAAGCTGGCTGAAAGCTTTCCACGGCATGCTGTAGTCACACGGCGCAACTGCCTGCAGGGGCTACCCGCCCGGCGCCGTGCCATCTCCTCTTGACCTTCGGGTCTGCGCCAGCCTACCCGGCCAGCGCTTCGAGCGGGGCCAAACGCCCCGCCCATTTCCCTCCCTCATCGATATCCATCTCAACTGCCATCATTGCGTAACGGAAGGTTCCGACTATGGTGTCAGTCTGAGCTGCAGTCCTGATGCTTGTCAGGGGCTCGACAACGCTTAAGGAATGGATGTGCGTTGACGAATCCCGGCCTATTGATTCAGGTCAGGATGCAGTGCTCGCCAAACGCGCTCAATACCCAAGTCCCGCTGTGACAAGGAGGTAATTGAGATGTCTGACTCGACGCAAAAACTCCGCCTCGGCGCGCTGATCGCGCTGGTGGTGGGCTCCATGGTCGGCGGCGGTATTTTCTCGCTACCGCAAAACATCGCCGCCAGCGCCAGTGCCGGCGCTACCCTGATCGGCTGGCTGATCACCGGGGTCGGCATGCTTACCCTGGCCTTCGTCTTCCAGACCCTGGCCAATCGCAAACCCGAACTCGACGGTGGTGTCTACGCCTACGCCAAGGCCGGTTTCGGCGATTACATGGGTTTCTCCTCGGCCTGGGGCTACTGGATCAGTGCCTGGATCGGCAACGTCAGCTACATGGTGCTGCTGTTTTCCACCCTGGGTTACTTCTTCCCGGTATTCGGCGAAGGCAACACCCTGCCGGCGGTGATCGGCGCCTCGCTGCTGCTGTGGCTGCTGCACTTTCTGGTGCTGCGCGGGATCAGGGAAGCGGCCTTCATCAACACCGTGACCACCATCGCCAAGATGCTGCCGCTGGCGCTGTTCATCGTCATCGCCGCCATCGCCTTCAAGCTGGACGTGTTCACCGCGGACTTCTGGGGCCGTGGCAACAGCGAACTGGGCAGCGTGATGGATCAGGTGCGCAACATGATGCTGGTCACCGTCTGGGTGTTCATCGGCATCGAGGGGGCGAGCATCTTCTCGGCCCGTGCCGAGAAGCGCAGCGATGTCGGCAAGGCCACGGTGATCGGCTTCGTCGGCGTGCTCCTGCTGCTGGTGCTGGTCAACGTGCTCAGCCAGGGCATCCTCGCCCAGGCCGAACTGGCCGGGCTGAAAAACCCGTCCATGGCCGGCGTGCTGGAACAGGTGGTCGGCCCTTGGGGCGCACAGTTGATCTCCATCGGCCTGATCGTCTCGCTGGCCGGTGCCTTGCTGTCTTGGACCCTACTGTGCGCGGAGATTCTCTTCGCCAGTGCGCGCGATCACACCATGCCGGCGTTCCTGCGCAAGGAGAACGCCAACCACGTTCCGGCCAATGCGCTGTGGCTGTCCAACGGGCTGATCCAGCTGTTTCTGATCATCACCCTGTTCAACGCCTCCACCTACCTCAGCCTGCTGTACCTGGCCACCTCGATGATCCTGGTGCCGTACTTCTGGTCGAGCGCCTACGCGGTATTGCTGGCGGTACGTGGCGAGACCTACGAGCACGCCGCTGGCGAGCGCAACAAGGATCTGCTGATCGCAGGCATCTCCACCCTGTACGCGCTGTGGCTGGTGTATGCCGCTGGCGTGCAATACCTGCTGCTCTCGGCGCTGCTCTATGCCCCTGGCGCAATCCTCTTCGCCAAGGCCAAGCGCGAACTGGGGCAGCCCATTTTCACCGGCCTGGAAAAACTGATTTTCGTCGCCGTGCTGATCGGTGCCGCCATTGCCGCCTACGGGCTGTATGACGGCTTCCTGAGTCTCTAGGCCAACTGCCATGCACGGCCCGCAACGGGTCGCTGGCAAGCCTGAAAATCGCTCTACGAGAAGGAGTTCGACATGTCCAAGAAGCCCCTCGGCGTTCATTCCGAAGCCGGCAAACTGCACAAGGTGATGGTCTGCTCGCCGGGCCTCGCGCATCTGCGCCTGACCCCCGCCAACTGCGACGAACTGCTGTTCGATGACGTGATCTGGGTCTCCCAGGCCAAACGCGACCATTTCGACTTCATGACCAAGATGCGCGAACGCGGCGTGGAAGTCGTGGAGATGCACAACCTGCTGGAAGAGACGGTCAGCGATCCTCACGCGCTGAAGTGGATTCTCGACCGCAAGATCACCCCCAACAGCGTCGGCCTCGGCCTGCAGAACGAAGTGCGTTCCTTTATCGAAGGCCTGGAGCCTCGGCGCATCGCCGAGTTCCTGATCGGTGGAGTATCCGGCGCCGACCTGGCCAGGCACAAGGATTCCGAGGCGGCGAAGATGTTCAACGCCTATCTGGGCGAAGCCAGCTTCATCTTCCCGCCGCTGCCCAACACCCAGTTCACTCGCGACACCACTTGCTGGATCTATGGCGGCGTCACCCTCAACCCGATGTACTGGCCGGCACGCCGTCAGGAAACCCTGCTTACCACCGCGATCTACAAGCACCACCCCGACTTCGCCAATGAGCAATTCGAGATCTGGTACGGCGACCCGGACAAGGATCACGGCTCGGCCACCCTGGAAGGCGGCGACGTGATGCCCATTGGCAACGGCACCGTGCTGATCGGCATGGGCGAGCGCACCTCGCACCAGGCCATCGGTCAGGTGGCCCGTGCGCTGTTCGCCAAGGGCGCGGCAGACAAGGTCATCGTTGCCGGCCTAGGCCGCTCCCGTGCGGCCATGCACCTGGACACCGTGTTCAGCTTCTGCGACCGCGACCTGGTGACCATCTTCCCGGAGGTGGCCAACTCCATCGTGCCCTTCATCCTGCGCCCGGACGAAAGCCGCCCCGGCGGCATCGACGTACGCCGCGAGGACAAACCCTTCGTCGACGTGGTCGCCGAATCCCTCAACCTGAAGAAGCTGCGCGTGGTGGAAACTGGTGGCGACGCCTACGAGGCCGAGCGCGAGCAGTGGGACGACGGCAACAACGTGGTCTGCCTGGAGCCGGGCGTGGTGATCGGCTACGACCGTAACACCTACACCAACACCCTGCTGCGCAAGGCCGGCGTCGAGGTCATCACCATCAGCGCCAGCGAACTGGGGCGCGGCCGCGGCGGCGGCCACTGCATGACCTGCCCGATCATCCGCGACCCTATCGACTACTGATCACCAAGCCCCCCTCTCCCCCCGGGAGAGGTGCCGGGGCTGAGGGGCGTCCCTCGCACAGCATTCTCAACGGAGAACGAACCATGGCGTTCAACATGCACAACCGCCACCTGCTCAGCCTGATGCACCACAGCACCCGCGAGCTGCGCTACCTGCTCGACCTGTCGCGCGACCTCAAGCGCGCCAAGTACACCGGCACCGAGCAGCAGCACCTCAAGCGCAAGAACATCGCGCTGATCTTCGAGAAGACCTCCACCCGCACCCGCTGCGCCTTCGAGGTCGCCGCGTATGACCAGGGCGCCAACGTCACCTATATCGACCCGGGCTCCTCGCAGATCGGCCACAAGGAATCGATGAAGGACACCGCCCGCGTGCTCGGGCGCATGTACGACGCCATCGAGTACCGCGGCTTCAAGCAGGAAATCGTCGAGGAACTGGCTACCTACGCTGGCGTACCGGTGTTCAACGGCCTGACCGACGAATACCACCCTACGCAGATGCTCGCTGACGTACTGACCATGCGCGAACACAGCGACAAGCCGCTACACGACATCGCCTACGCCTACCTCGGTGACGCGCGCAACAACATGGGTAACTCGCTGCTGCTGATCGGCGCCAAGCTCGGCATGGACGTGCGCATCGCCGCGCCCAAGGCGCTCTGGCCGAGCGACGAACATGTCGCTGCGTGCAAACAGTTCGCCGAGGAAAGCGGCGCACGCATCCTGCTCACCGAAGATCCGAAGGAAGCGGTCAAGGGCGTGGACTTCGTTCACACCGACGTCTGGGTTTCCATGGGTGAGCCGGTCGAGGCCTGGGGCGAGCGCATCCAGGAACTGCTGCCCTATCAGGTCAACGCCGAGATCATGAAGGCCGCCGGTAATCCGCGGGTGAAATTCATGCACTGCCTGCCCGCCTTCCACAACAGCGAGACCAAGGTTGGCAAGCAGATCGCGGAGAAGTACCCGCACCTGGCCAACGGCATCGAGGTCACCGAAGACGTCTTCGAGTCGCCCTGGAACATCGCCTTCGAGCAGGCGGAAAACCGCATGCACACGATCAAGGCGATATTGGTCGCGACACTGGCTGACATCTGAGAACCGACTGAAAGTCTGCTGCGCGTCGGCACTGCTGCGTTAAAAACAGGATCGGAATGCTCATGTACAAAAGTACAGTCGCCCGCGACTCCGACCGTTCCTCTCCTGTTTTTGCCTTGCATTGCTCTAGCTCGCAAGACTTTAAGCCGGTTCTGGCCGCCCGTAGCCCGGATGAAATCCGGGAACGACCTGTTCCACTACCCCGGATTGCATCCGGGCTACGAACACGAACAAGGAGAACAGCATGCGACTCGTCATCGCCCTGGGCGGCAATGCCCTGCTTCGCCGCGGTGAAGCCATGACCGCGGAAAACCAACGTGAGAACGTACGTACCGCTTGCCGGCAGATCGCCAAGGTGGCGCCCGGCAACGAGCTAGTAATCGCCCACGGCAACGGCCCGCAGGTCGGCCTGCTGGCCCTGCAGGGCAACGCCTATGACGCCGCCAACCCCTACCCGCTGGACGTGCTCGGCGCCGAGACAGAAGGCATGATCGGTTACATGATCGAACAGGAGCTGGGCAACCTGCTGCCTTTCGAAGTGCCCTTCGCCACCATCCTCACCCAGGTCGAGGTGGACAGTGGCGATCCGGCCTTCAAGAAACCCACCAAGCCCATCGGCCCGGTCTACACCCAGGCAGAGGCCGAACGCCTGGCCGCCGAGAAAGGCTGGAATATCGCCCCGGACGGCGACAAGTTTCGCCGCGTGGTGGCCAGCCCAAGACCGCAGCGCATCTTCGAGATCCGCCCGATCAAGTGGTTGCTGGAAAAAGGCAGCGTGGTGATCTGCGCTGGTGGCGGCGGCATCCCGACCATGTACGACGGCAATCAGCTGCGTGGCGTCGAAGCGGTGATCGACAAGGACCTCTGCTCGGCCCTGCTGGCCGAACAGCTCAACGCCGACCTGCTGGTGATCGCCACCGATGTGGACGCGGCCTATGTCGAGTGGGGCAAACCCGGGCAAAGATCCATCGCCGCCGCCCACCCTGACGAAATCGAAAAGCTCGGTTTCGCCGCCGGCTCGATGGGGCCCAAGGTGCAGGCCGCCTGCGAGTTCGCCCGCAACACCGGCAATACCGCCGTGATCGGCTCGCTGGAGAACATCGAAGCCATCGTTCAGGGCAGCTCGGGCACCCGTATCGGTCTGGATACGGAAGGTATCGACTACCGCTGATCCGCGGCGAGGTCCAGGCCTCGCCGACTTCTCGCAGGAGCACAGCAATGTTCACCCCAGGCCATCTACACCGCGACAATCTGGACCGCCCGGAAGGTTTGCGCCTGGCGCCTTCCTTTTCCGTCGACTTCTACTACGACATACGTCAGGACGCATCAGAGGGCAGCATGCTGCATATGCGCCTGGTCGGTGACGTGGACGGCAGGCACTTCGAGGAGGCCTTCGAACTGCACCGTGACGTCGCCTTCAACTTCGCCAGCGTCGCCACCCGCATCGCCGCACGCCACGGCCTGCCGCCCAACTGCAGCCCGGTCATGCGCGGCCATGACGAGTACGACAAGGTGTTCGCCGATATCCGCAACAAGCTGCACGTCCAACCGGGCGAACCGGTGAACCTCGATCACGTGCTCTGAAGTAGCCGCGGATGAAGTCCGGGAAGATCACTCAAGAACGCCGCCCCGAGCTCCTAATCTGCTTTTTAAAGAGAGACGCTCTCATGGGCTGCCAGGCAATGCGAGCATGCTCATCGGCATGCTCTTGGGTCTCTGCTCCGCATCCAGAGTGCTTCAGTCACTAAAGCCTAATTCCTCGCTGCCGATCACATAATTGAGCACAGCCGGACATCGCGCGCCCGACACTTTTGCGCGCGCATAACAGCAAGAATCCAAAGGATATGGAAATGACAAACTTCAGCGTGGAAGGCCTGCTGGCACACCGCTCTTTTAAGGCGGGCATAGCAAGCTCCGTTGTTCAACGCAACGTCGATCAACCCAAATCATCATCTGGCCAACAGGGCATTGCCACTGATGTGGGCGTGAAGGTAACCCTGTCTCCCGCAGCCACGAAGATATCCTTGCCAGCGCGGCAGTTGGCTTCGACGAGTTTCTGGAAAGCAACCACCAACAGATCAAGGCACGGGGCAAGAATGCCGATTTCCTCAAGGAAATGCCCCAGGACCTGAGCCCGGAGCGGCAAACACTGGCCCAGCAAGCAGCCAACTATCTACTGAGTCATCATTACGGTGAGGAGAAGGCCTATAACAATCGCACCGCAGAAAACCCGTTCGCAGCGCTGGATCGAGTAGCGCTTTCAAGGATTTCCTTCGATGACCCAGGGCTGTTTACTACGGCAGAGCGCCAGGTCGCGTTTCTGGAAATGACCAATCGAGATCTGGTGCATCGCAACGAGACATATGAGCTGAGTGAGAAACTGCAAAGGACGGATGAATCCGCCCCTTGGTTCCAGGTAACCGCCTTTCTGCGCGACGCACAGTTGATCGGCACCATGAGCGAAGGCGAGAAGGCCTGGAGAAACTGGCCGCCAGCAGCCGAACTGGAGGCCTATGCGGCGTCGATGCTGCGCAATGACCCCAGCCGGGAGCCGACCTTGCCCGAGTATCAGAACCTGAATAACCAGGACAAAACCATCCTGGCCTACATGGTTGGCAAGGATGGTTCAGGCAGTTGGCAGAACATCGCAATCGAAGATCTGGCGTCGGACACCATGCCGCTCCGAGTCCTGCAATCCTTGATCGAAAAAAGCAAAACCAGCCAACCCGAACATCCCTGGCTATCGCTCTATCTCAGTATCGATAGTATCGGCAGATAGCATCCCTGCCTGGCGGCCTTCCTCGGAACGGGTCGGGTAGCGGGTCAGCGCGATATCCCCTCCACCACCTGCCTGATTCTCGACATGAATGCCCCACGCCAGAACAGCGACGCAGGTGTAAGATGACGAGCAGCATCTGAACGACGGGAAAGCCCATGCGCTATTCGGAAGACCACAAGGCCAGGACTCATCAACGCATTATCGAGGAAGCGGCTCTGCGCTTTCGCCGCGACGGCGTCGGTGCCACCGGCCTGCAGCCGCTGATGAAGGCATTGGGCCTGACGCACGGTGGCTTCTACGCCCACTTCAAGTCCAAGGACGAACTGGTGGAAACCGCCCTGCAGCATGCCGTGCAGGAGCTGGCCAGCAGCAGCGAGGCATTGGAGAAGGATGCCGGGGCAGCGCTGCCGAGCTTTATCGCCCAGTACCTGTCCAGTGCCCACCGCGCCAATCCGGGCGCTGGCTGCCCACTGCCGACCATGTCTGCTGAGCTGGGGCAGCGTGGCGAACCCAGTGCCACCACCGACACCATGGTACGTAACCGCCTGGCCCTGATCGAAAGCAACCTGCCAGGCGACGATGCTGAAGATCAAAGCGTGCTGATGCTGTCGGCCATGGTCGGCGCCCTGCTGCTGTCGCGCAGCGTCAAGGACCCGGAACTGTCCGACCGCCTGCTGAAAACGACTCGACGCCTGCTGATCGAAAAGGCGCAGAAGCAGTAACGCGTGCCACTTGGCGCACCCTGCAGCCCGGGTGCGCCGCTTGGCATCACTTGTAGCGCGCAGCCGCCTGATTGCGCGACAGATTCGGCCCCAACGCTGCTCTCGCCTTGACGAAGGCATCCCAATCGGCGGCGTCAGGCAGCGACGGAATGGTCACCAGCTCCTTCTGATCGAAGCCGGCCAGCGCCGCATCAACCATCTCGCCCACTTCCATGATCATCGATGGCGGCAGCGCCGAGGCATCGGTGCCGCTGCGCTCCCAGATCTCGGTGCGGGTCACGCCTGGCATCACCGCCTGCAGCTGCACCCCGCTTTCGCGCAGCTCGCCAGCCAGCGTTTGGGTCAGGCTCAGCACATAGGCCTTGGTCGCACTGTATACGGCGTTGAACATCTCGGGCGCCAGCGCCACCACCGAGCCGAGGTTGATGATGCCGCCGCGCCCGGCCGCGGAAAAACTGGCTGCCGCAGCTGCAGCCAGGCGAGTCAGCGTCACTACGTTGAGCTGGATCATCGCCTCGGCCTGTTCCAGATCGGCCGCCGCCAGCGTGCCGTTCATGGCAACGCCGGCATTGTTGACCAACAGGGTGATGGAGGAGTCCTCGCGCAGGCGCCGCTCCACCTTGAGCACGTCGGCCTTGTTGGTCAGATCGGCGGGCATTACCTCGACCGCAACGCCGTACTCGGCACCCAGGCGCTCGGCCAAGGCGTTGAGACGCAGGGCATCGCGTGCCACCAGCAGCAGGTCGTGACTGCGCTGAGCCAGGCGGTCGGCATAGGTCGCACCGATACCGGTCGAGGCGCCTGTGATCAGAACAGTTCCGAGGGTGGCTTGGGCATTCATGGTGAGTCTCCTGGGGGATGAGTGAGAGAGCATCCTCTCAACAATTAGATTACAGCCATAATTCAATTGTTATATTACGACCATAATCAAGATAATCCAGCACACCTGCAGAGGCGCGGAGCGATATCCGCCAAACGGTTGCGCACCAAGTTATGGCTGTTTTTGTCCTCTCGGTCAGAAAACGGTGCAGAAAAGCCGGTCCAAAGCACCCAAAAAATCTGCGTACCCAATTGAATTGCAACGGATATCAGCATTCACCAGAATTGGCGCCGTTTTTGCTCTGGCAGCACCAGCCTGACCAGACGGACAGGTTTAACAACCATAACGACACGTCTTAACCACCAGGAGCTTCCATGAACCGCACCCTTCCTTCGCTGGTGCTCGCCAGCGCTCTGCTGGCCGGCGGCCAGGCAATGGCCGGTGATCTGCTGCACTGGCAGAACAACAGCCTGACCTACCTCTATGGCCACGACTACAAGATCGACCCGGAAATCCAGCAGACCATTACCTTCGAGCACGCCAGCGGTTGGAGCTTCGGTGACCTGTTCTTCTTTACCGATCTGATCAAGTTCAACGGCGACGGACGTAACGGTAACGGCGACGGCCACACCTACTACGGGGAATTCAGCCCACGCCTGTCGTTCGGCAAGATCAGTGGTGCCGACCTGTCCTTCGGACCGATCAAGGACGTACTGCTGGCCTTCACCTACGAATTCGGCGAGAAGGACGTCGATGCCTACCTGCTCGGCCCGGCGTTCGACCTGGACATCCCCGGTTTCGACTACTTCCAGCTCAACACCTACCTGCGCAAGCCGGACGGCAGCCGCCCAGGCAAGAATGTCTGGCAGATCACTCCGGTGTGGAGCTACACCATTCCGGTGGGCGAATCGGACATCCTCATCGATGGCTTCATGGACTGGGTGGTAGACAACGACAGCAACAGCCGTGGCGACTACCACGCCAACCTGCACTTCAACCCGCAGATCAAGTACGACCTGGGCAAAGCGCTGAAGTGGGGCGAGAAACAGCTGTACGTCGGTATCGAGTACGACTACTGGAAGAACAAGTACGGCATCAAGGACGGCGGCGACGTCAGCCAATTCGTTGGCCCGACCGACCAGAACACCGCCAGCCTGCTGGTCAAGGCGCATTTCTGATCGCCGCGCGCATGCGTGAACGGCCAAGGTCGCAGCGACTTGCGACCTTCTGCCAATGCCCTGCATCGGCCGGGCATGTTTAGCTGCAAGGCATCACCAGACCTTCACCCAAGGATGGACGATGCCTGCGCGTATCCTGCTGCTCACCTGCCTCGCCATGCTGGCTTTCGCCGGCAACTCGCTGCTGTGCCGCCTGGCACTGCGTGAAACCGAAATCGACGCGGCCAGCTTCACCGCCATTCGCCTGTTCTGCGGCGCGGTGACCCTGTGGCTGTTGCTGAAACTGCGCCAAGGCAGGCAGCCGATGGCCGGCAACTGGCCTGGCGCCCTGGCGCTGTTCACCTATGCGGCTACCTTTTCCTTCGCCTACCTGCAACTGGATACCGGTGCCGGCGCCCTGCTGCTGTTCGGCGCGGTGCAGCTGAGCATGCTGTTCTGGGGTTGGCTGCGCGGCGAACGCATGGGTCTGGCCGCCAGCCTCGGTACAGCACTGGCCACCGCTGGCCTGCTGGCACTGCTGCTACCGGGCGCCAGCGCACCACCGCTTGTGGCCGCACTGCTGATGCTACTGGCCGGTATCGCCTGGGGTGCATACTCCCTGCTTGGCCGCGGCCAGGGTGATCCGCTGGCAGTAACCGCCGGCAATTTCATGCGCGCAACGCCGCTGGCGTTGCTGCTGGCGGCGCTGCTATTGGCGCAGCTCGACTGGGACGGCCCTGGCCTGTTCTACGCACTGCTGTCCGGCGCTCTGACCTCGGGCATCGGTTACGCCATCTGGTACAGCGCCCTACCCGGCCTGCGCGCCAGCCAGGCGGCCACTGTGCAATTGAGCGTGCCGATTCTCGCCGCACTCGGCGGCAGCCTGCTACTGGGCGAAGCGCTGAGCCTGCGTCTGCTGCTCAGCGCCGTTGCCGTACTCGGCGGGATCGCGCTGGTACTGGGCAGCCGGCAACGGGCCGGGAGCTAATGACGCGCGCAGCGGTCTTCTATCCTGAGCCCACAAAATCCAGGGAAGATCGCCATGCCCCGCCTGCTCCGTCTTTGCCTTGTCAGCCTGCTCGCCACTGGCCTCAGCGCCTGTGCCAGCCTGGGCAATCGTGATCCACTGCGGGTCGATCTGGTCGGTCTGGAACCCCTGCCCGGTCAGGGCCTGGAGGTGCGTTTCGCGGTCAAGCTGCGGGTACAGAACCCCAACGACAGCGCGGTGAGCTTCAACGGTATGGCGCTGGATCTGGACGTCAACGGCCAGCCGCTGGCCAGTGGCGTCAGCGACCAGAGCGGCAGCGTGCCGCGCTTCGGCGAAACGGTGGTAAGCGTACCGGTGAGCATTTCCGCGTTTTCGGTGATGCGCCAAGCCTGGGGCGTGGCCGGCTACCAACCGGGCCAGGAGGTGCCTTACAGGCTGCGCGGCAAACTGGCAGACGGCCTGTTCGGCACCCGGCGCTTCAGCGACAGCGGCACCCTGAACTGGCCACAGCCGCCAGGCCCTTACTGATAAGGGCCGGCGGCAGAGCGGGGGTCAGGCAGCCTGACGGCTGTTGCGCGCGGCCACACGGCGGTGACAGGCGTCGCCAAAAGCCTGGAAGATCTTCACCGAATCAGGGTTCAGCGCAGCCTGCCATTCCGGGTGCCACTGCACTGCGAACAGGAAAGGCGACAGGCTCGGCGCGTGCACAGCCTCGATCAGACCATCCTCGGCGGTAGCCAGAACCTCCAGCCCCTTGCCCAGGTTGCGAATGGCCTGGCCATGCAGGGAGTTGACCTGAATCTCATCCTTGCCCAGCAACTCGGCGAACCAGCTTCCGGGTACCGGGCGCACGCTGTGGCTGGGTGCGTACTGCACCTCGACCGGGTCATCGGGATTTTCGCGATGATCGTTGAAGCCGGGCTCGGCGTAGACCTTCTGATAGATGTCGCCGCCCAGCGCCACGTTGATTTCCTGCATGCCCCGACAGATGCCGAAAATCGGCAGGCCACGGGCGATGGCGGCACGAATCAGCGGCAGGTCGAACAGATCGCGGTCACGATCCTGGCCCTTGTTCGGCGTTTCGTTCTCCTGCCCGTACAACGCGGGGTCGATATTGCTGCCGGCCCCGGTCAGGTAAACGCCATCGGCCATGTCCAGATACTGCTCGAGGTCATCGATACCGCAGCAGGTGGGCACCAGCACCGGCACACAACCGGAGAACTCGACCAGAGGCTGGATGTATTTGTGAGTCATTACTTGGTAGTCGTGGCCCTTGCGCTCTTGAGCGCCCATGGACATCAGCACGACGGGCTTGCGGGAAGTGTTGCGGATCTTGTTCTCGGACATACGTCACCTTGGGACAGGCCGGGCCTGTCGTTGCTGTGCAGACCGGTGTACAGCAGAGGCTCTGCCGACACGGATGGCCTGTTTGGCTAACCCCGTGCACCCATGCTCTTCCTGAGCCAGCGTGTCGCCTTCCGACGGCGGCTCGAACCGGGTCAGCTCCATCCAGAGAGGGGCTGCAGCGACGCTGCCCATTACCCGGTTCGGCAACGGAATCTGCAGCCAGTCTGCCCGAGCCGTAAAATATGTCAAACAAATCCGCTCAGATTTTTCTGACAGCGTTTTTCCCCAACATCCGTATATCGCCCTTCATAAGGCGCCTAACGAACTTTGCTGGCAAATGCATCAGAGGCGAAAAGTCCAATATTTAAAACACCCCCATCAAGCGCGCCTCGTCCTAGAGCGGCGTCCGGCCATAAAACCCTATATAATCTGCGGCTTTCTCATCAGCTCCCCGAGGACGCCCCTTGACCGCTCTGCCGCCGTGCCCCAAATGCAACTCCGAATACACCTACGAAGACGGCGATCAGCTGATCTGCCCCGAATGCGCCCATGAATGGAAAGCTGGCGAAAATGCCGATGCCAGTGACGACGCGCGCGTGATCAAGGACTCGGTCGGCAACCAGCTGCAGGACGGCGACACCATCACCGTGATCAAGGACCTCAAGGTCAAGGGCTCCTCGCTGGTGGTCAAGGTCGGTACCAAGGTGAAGAACATTCGCCTGGTCGACGGCGATCACGACATCGACTGCAAGATCGACGGCATCGGCGCGATGAAGCTCAAGTCGGAGTTCGTGCGCAAGGTCTGACGCCCCTCCGCCGCCCGCAACGGGCGGCGGCCTGCTCACTGCACCGGCAGGAAGTTCAGCAGGAACAGGCTCTGCGCGTAGTTGGCGCCCATGCGCCGGTAGCGCTCTTCGAGCACGTGCGTGAGTAGATCGAGGCGCGCAACCATCTTGCCGAACTCCACCGCGTAGCTGAGGTTGGCGCCCTGCTCGGAGAATTCGTTGGACAGCAGCAGCGGCTGCCCCGTGGCGTCACGCCGCTGGGACAACATCCAGCCAGCTTTCTCCAGGTTGCGCGCAGCATTGTGAATGAATTGCGCATTGAAGCTGTCGGTCAGGTAGAACTCGGTGCGGCCGCCATGCGCGGTGACCAGCATGCTACCGATGGCGTAGGTGAAGGCAGCCACGCGGTCGCCCTGGAAGGCTGGGCTCAGCGAGTAATCCAGCGCCGCGATATCGCGCCGACCACCCAGCGTCGGCCAGTCCTGATTGTGTTCGATGGCGTACTGGATGGCGCGCTCGGCCGCTGCGGCGTCGGGCATGGAACTCTTGCGCCACTCGCGAGGGTTGCGCTGATACAGCTTGTTCATCAGCCGATACAGGCTGTTGAGGTTGTTGCGCATGGCCAGGGTCGCCATGCGGTCGACATCGGTTTGCAGCACTTCCGAGGGCTTGAGCGGGCTGCGCGTGTGGACGATGGAGTCGTTGTCCAGACGGCCGGTGCAGCCGCCCAGCAAAAAGAGCGCAGCCAGCCCCGGCAGCAGTAACCGTCGAAGATTTACCGAGTCTTTGAATGCCCTGCCCCGTGTGGCAGACGCTGGCCTAGCTCCCATACGGAAGTTCCCTGGCTGGCACGCGCCCCAGTGACGCGCGCAACACTCAGAACCTCAGTAAAGCGCAAAAATTCCATGCTGCCCGTGCGCTAGCGCATAAAGCGTGCCGAACAACGCCCGGCACGGCGGAAAAACGCGCAGGCTCAGGCCGGGCTGGCAGCCCATTGCTCCAGTCGCGTCACGCTCTCACGATAAGGCTTGAGGCTCTTGGCCAGCAGGATGATCGACATCAGTACCGCCAGGGTGGTGACGATCAGCAGCGAATAGCGCAGCGCCGCGTCATCGGCAAAGACGAAGTCGGTGACCAGGGCCACGGCGGTCGGCCCTACTCCCAGGCCGATCAGAGTGATGACGAACAGGTAGATGGCCGAAGCCTGACCGCGCATCGAGTTGGGCATGATTTCCTGGATCGCTGCTGGCGCCACGCCGAACGGCATACTCAGGCAGAACACCGTCGGCGCCATCAGCAGGCTGGCCCAGAATGCGGTGTCCATCAGTGGGAACAGCGTCACCATCGGCAAGGCCCCCAGGGCCGAATAGAGGCCGACGCGCATGTTGGCATCGCTGCGTCCGCGCTTGGCCATCCAGTCCGCCAGACGTCCACCGAAGACGATGCCCAGGCACCCGAACACCGCAACGATGCTGCCGTAGACGATACCCACCTGGCCGGCGTCCCAGCCGTAGGTGCGAATGTAGAAGGTCGGTACCCAGGCCGCGCTGCCGTAGCCGGCGAAGGCCAGGCCGGCGAAGCCGAAGTTGTGCAGCAGAACGGTACGCCGGTTGGCGCGGATATAGCGCCCCACTTCGCTGAGCGGCACCGCCACGCCGGCACCGGCGCCGCGGCGCGCGGGCTCCTTGACCGCCAGCATCAGCAGGGTGAAGAGCACGCCGGCCACACCGAGAATGAGGAAGATCAGCTGCCAGGGACGCACTTCACCCAGCACCGGCAGGGTCACGTCGCCCTGCGCCGAGGCGAACTGGATGACCAGGCCACCGACCAGGAAGGCCAGCCCCGAGCCCAGGTAGACGCCCATGGAGTAGACGCTGATCGCCGTGGCTCGACGCTCGGCGGGAAAGCTGTCGGCGATCAGCGAATAGGCCGCCGGCGACAACGCGGCCTCGCCCACACCCACGCCAATGCGGCAGAGCAGAAACTGCCAGTACATCTTGGCCATGCCACAGGCGGCGGTGGCGGCGCTCCAGAACAGGATGCCCACGGCGATCAGCCCGCGCCGGCTACGGGTGTCGGCCACACGCCCCAGCGGAATACCGCACACGGTATAGAACAGCGCGAAGGACAGCCCCATCAGCAGGCTCATCTGCGTGTCGCTGATCAGCAGGTCGCGGCGGATGGGCTCGACCAGCAGGTTGAGAATCTGCCGATCGACGAACGACAGCACGTAGGCGACCATCAGGATGGCGACAGTGACCCAGGCGCGGGCACTGGAGGGATAGCCGTTATTGTTGTTATGCACGGACGCTCTCCTCGGCACCGCTTGGGGTGCTTTAAAAACGTAGGCGAGGCAGTCAGCGCAAGGCAAAAAAATCGGCGAAAAAGCGCAGTTTACGAGCTGTAAATGAGCATTCTGAGCCTGTTTTTAACGCAGCGATGGCAACGCAGATAGTTTTTAGAAGCACCCTTGACGCGATGCGCGGTGGTTGAAAGAGCCGTCAGCTTAGGACGATATAAACGGTGGTGAGTATCGCTCGAAGGTGTTATCAGGCTGGCGAATGCTTCATACCCGCCGAGGCGAATGCCTCACCGCGGCGGGCAGAGGTATGCATCAGAGGGCTTGCGGCGCCCGCTCGCAGAGGACCTTGAGCGCCGCCACCCAATCCGCGTGATCGTTCAGGCAGGGCACCAGCTGCAGGCTCTCGCCACCAGCCTCGACGAACTGCTCGCGGCCGCGGTCGCCGATCTCCTCCAGGGTCTCGATGCAGTCGGCGACGAAGGCCGGACACATCACCAACAGCTTCTTCACTCCTTGCGCAGCCAGTTCATCGAGGCGGGTCTCGGTATAGGGCTCGATCCACTTGGCGCGGCCCAGGCGCGACTGGAAGCTCACCGACCATTGTTCGGGGCCCAGGCCCATGCGCTCGGCGAACAGCTCGGCGCTGCGCAGGCACTGCGCGCGGTAACAGGTGGCGAGCACCTCGGGCGAAGCGCTGCGGCAGCAGTCGTCGCCCTTGAGGCAATGGCCACTGGGATCGAGCTTGTGCAGATGGCGCTCCGGCAGACCATGGAAACTCAGCAACAGGTGATCGAAGCCCTGCTGCAGATAAGGCTTGGCGCTGGCCACCAGGGCGTCGAGGTACTCCGGCTGGTCGTAGAACGGCGGCAGGATGGAGAAACGCAGATCCAGGCCACGCTGGCGCACCACGCGCTTGGCCTCCTCGATCACCGTGGTGGTGGTGCTGTCGGCGAATTGCGGGTAGAGCGGCGCCAGGGTCACCTGGCGAATGCCCTGGTCGGCCAGGCGTTGCAGGGTCGATTCGATGGATGGCTCGCCATAACGCATGGCCAGCTCCACCGGGCCATGCGTCCAGTGCGCCTTCATCGCCTCCTGCAGGCGGCGGCTGAGCACCACCAGCGGCGAGCCTTCATCCCACCAGATCGACGCATAGGCATGCGCAGACGCCGCCGGGCGCTTGATCAGGATCAGCGACACCAGCAGGCGACGCAGCGGCCAGGGCAGATCGATCACGTAGGGATCCATCAGGAACTGATTGAGGTAACGGCGGACATCGGCTACTTCGGTGGACGCGGGCGAACCCAGGTTAACCAGCAACAATGCGTGATCGGTCATGCGAAATCCTAGCTATTGATGGCCCAGCAGATCGGCGAGAGCCACATCCAGATGGGTGAAACGAAAACTGAAACCCGCCTCCAGCAGGCGCGTCGGCACGGCACGCTGGCCGCCGAGCAGCAACTCGGACATCTCACCGAGTGCAGCGCGCAGGACGAAAGCCGGCGCAGGGAAAATGGTCGGGCGGCTCAGCGCCTGGCCCAGCGCTTTGCTGAACTCTGCATTGCGCACGGGTAATGGCGCGCAGGCATTATAAGGACCGCGAGCGTCGCCCTGCTGCAAGAGAAAATCGATCAGGCCGATTTGATCGGCGATATGAATCCACGGCATCCATTGCCGACCATCCCCGAGGCGCCCGCCCAGGCCGAGCTTGAACGGCAGCAGCAGGCGTTTGAGCATTCCACCGTCGGGGCTCAGCACCAGGCCGGTACGGATCAGCACCACACGGATTCCCAACTCCTCGGCGCGCTGTGCAGTTTCTTCCCATGCACCACAGAGCTGCGCGGCGAAGTCGTCGGTAACCTGCGGCGTATTCTCGTGCAGTTCGCGCTCGCCGCCGTTGCCGTACCAGCCCACCGCCGAGCCTGACAGCAGCACCGTCGGACGTTGGTTACGGCCCTGCAGCCAGGTCAGCAACTGCTCGGTCAGACCGATACGACTGGACCACAGCAGCGCCTTGCGCTTGCTACTCCAGGGACGGTCGGCGATGGGCGCTCCGGCCAGATTGATCACTGCGTCCAGCGGCTCGTCGGCCAGCTCCTCGAGCCGCCCGATCCCCCGCACCGCAGGCCCGCACAGGCCGGCCACCTTGCCCGGCTCACGGCTCCAGACCGTCAGGCGATGGCCGTGCTCGACCCAGTGCGCACAAAGCGCACGCCCGATCAGGCCGGTACCGCCGGTCAGTAGGATATGCATGGCATCGTCCTCGCATGGCAACTGATGAAACTTCACCTTTAGTCTGGTTCATGACGCGCACACGTGCCTTTATCGAATGCCGCGTTTGTCCTACACCTAAAGCAAGGGAGCGCCACTCAGAACCTGTTCAAAGCCTCGCGAGCTAGAGCTATGCAAGGCAAAAACAGGCGAGGACCGGTCGGAGTCGCGCTCGACTTTACGAGTTGTAAATGAGCAGTCCGAGCCATTTTTAACGCAGCAGAGCCGACGCGCAGCAGGCTTTGAGCAGGTTCGAACGGCATCAGCTGTACATGAAAACACTCTTGTATAGCTTTTGTCCAAACCTTAGCCTGTATAGCATTCAGCGCTGAAGAGGTCACCATGAACGCACCCATCGCCATCATTGGCACCGGCATCGCAGGACTCTCCGCCGCACAGGCTCTGCATGCCGCCGGGCAGACCATCGAACTGTTCGACAAGAGCCGCGGCAGCGGCGGGCGCATGGCGAGCAAACGCAGCGACGCCGGCAGCCTGGATCTGGGCGCGCAATACTTCACCGCCCGCGACCGGCGCTTCGTCGAAGTGGTGCAGCAATGGCAGGCGCGGGGCTGGGTCGCCGAGTGGCAGCCAAGCCTGTACAACGCCCAGGACGGTCAGCTCAGTGCCTCGCCGGACGAGCAGGTACGCTGGGTCGGCAGCCCACGCATGAGCGCCATTACCCGTGCCATGCTCGGCGCCCTGCCGGTCAGGTTCAGCTGCCGCATCACCGAAGTTTTCCGTGGCGATCGCTACTGGAGTCTGCTGGACGCCGACGGCAACAGCCACGGCCCCTACAGCCAAGTCATCATCGCCACGCCCGCCCCACAAGCCAGCGCTCTGCTGGCGGCCGCCCCGAAACTGGCCGGCACTGCGGCGAGCGTGGTCATGGAGCCGACCTGGGCGGTGGCGCTGGGTTTCGACAGCCCGCTGGATACCCGCGTGGAGGGCTGCTTCGTACAGGACAGCCCACTCGACTGGCTGGCCCGCAACCGCAGCAAACCGGGGCGCGACAATCGCCTCGATACCTGGGTACTGCACGCCAGCAGCGCCTGGAGCCGACAGCATCTGGACCTGGCCAAGGAAGCCGTGATCGAACAGTTGCATGGGGCCTTTGCCGAGTTGATCGGCTGCGCTGTGCCACCACCGAGCTTCACCCTCGTCCACCGCTGGCTCTATGCACGACCGGCGCAAGCGCATCAGTGGGGCGCGCTGGCCGATGCCGACCTGGGGCTGTATGCCTGCGGCGACTGGTGCCTGTCCGGCCGCGTCGAGGGCGCCTGGCTCAGCGGCCAGGATGCGGCGCGTCGCCTGCTCGAGCACCAGCAATGAGCCCGTTCAACGACAAGCCCGGCAAGCGTCGCCTCAACCCGCGCAAGCTCCTGCTTTCGAAATGGACGGCAGCGCAGCCGCAGAACCGCGAGCGCCACTTTCTGGTAACCGAGCTGATTCGCGACGATGCGGACAACATGCTCGGCGTCGAGCTCCAGGCCGTCCTCACCCAACGCAGCCAGCAGCTCGACTGGCGCCAGCTGCAAGACACCGAACGCTGGTTGCAAGGCTGGCGCTGACCCCTTCCGTTCCCGCCGCGGCGCCATATTCGTCTGGCGCCGCTCGCCTGCACACACGAAGCAATACGAAAGCTATACAAAGCATTTGACTTGTACAACCGCGCACCTATGATAGACACAAGTTGTACATGAACAAGTTCATGTACAAGGAATCATGAGGTCAGGTTATGCAAGCGAGCAAAGCCAAATTGGGGATCAGCGCCTGCCTGTTGGGCGCCGCAGTGCGTTACAACGGCGGCCACAAGCTGTCGCGCCTGTGCAGCCGCAGCCTGACCGAACACTTCGACTTCGTCCCGGTGTGCCCTGAAGTGGGCATCGGCATGCCGATCCCGCGCGAGCCGATTCGCCTGGTGGGCGATCCCCAGGCGCCGCGCGCCGTCGGCACGGTCGACCGCTCG
Source organism: Pseudomonadota bacterium (assembly GCA_023431055.1). Taxonomy (GTDB): domain Bacteria; phylum Pseudomonadota; class Gammaproteobacteria; order Pseudomonadales; family Pseudomonadaceae; genus Aquipseudomonas. The sequence continues at coordinate 12,296 of JAEYXX010000118.1, read as the reverse complement.
CGCGACGTGACCGACGCGCTGGCCGCCTATGGCGAGCGCATGGCGACCGAGCTGCAAGGCATCAGCGGCTACATCTTCATGCAGCAATCTCCCTCCTGCGGCCTGGAGCGGGTCAAGGTCTACCAGGAGGGCGGACGTCCGAGCGAGCCAGGCCGTGGCATCTTCGCCGCCGCCTTCTGCGCGAAGCATCCGGATCTGCCGGTGGAAGAAGACGGCCGTCTCAACGATCCGGTGCTGCGCGAAAACTTCATTACCCGCGTCTACGCCCACGCCGAATGGCAACGTCTGCTGCAGCAGGGCCTGACCCGCCGCGCGCTGATCGCCTTCCACTCGCGCTACAAGTACCTGCTGATGGCTACCGACCCGCTGCGCTACAAATCATTGGGGCGCATGCTTGGCGAGTTGAGCCAGCATGACCTTGGCGAACTGGCGCCGCGCTATTTCAGCGAGCTGATGAGCGCGCTGAAAAAATGCGCCACGCGCCGCACCCACAGCAACGTACTGCAGCACCTGAGTGGTTACCTCAAGCGCGCCCTCAGCGCCGACGAAAAGCAGGAAATGCAACAGCTGATCAGCCAGTACCGCGAAGGCATCGTGCCGCTGGTGGTACCGCTGACCCTGCTCAAGCACCACTTCCGCCGCCACCCGGACCGCTACATCGCCGAGCAGGCGTACCTGCAACCGCACCCCGAACCTCTTGCCCTGCGCAACGCACTGTGACGCCATGACCAGCGAAACCATCGCCGACGATGAAACCGGCCAGGACTACCGCCAGGCTCTGGACGAGGGCTACCTGCCGATCCGTGAAGTAGCGCGCAGCACCGGTATCAACGCCGTGACCCTGCGCGCCTGGGAGCGTCGCTACGGCCTGATCGTGCCGTACCGCACGCCCAAGGGACATCGCCTGTACTCACCGGCCAACCTCGAACGTATTCACGCCATTCTCGCCTGGCTGGCACGAGGCGTTGCCGTAGGCCAGGTCAAGGCGCTGCTCGATCACGGCCAGGTTCCCCAGGCCAACAGCAACGACAACTGGGCACGCCAGCGCAACGAGCTGCTCGGCTGCATTGCCCAACTCAACGAGCGGCGCCTAGACGACCGTTTCAATTCGGCACTGGCGCTCTACCCGGCCAGTACCCTGGCCGAACAACTGCTCTGGCCGCTACTGGGCGATCTGCGCCAACGCTGGCAGGGCCAGTTCGGTGCGCGCGCCGAGCAAGTGTTCTTTCTTTCCTGGCTGCGCAGCAAGCTGGCCACCCGCATCTACCACTGCAACCGCCAGGTCGGCGGCGCGCCGCTATTGCTGATCAACCTGGGTGAGGCGCCGATGGAGCCGGGGCTGTGGCTATGTGCCTGGCTGGCGAGCGCCAGCGATTGCCCGGTAGAGGTGTTCGACTGGCCGCTGCCATCCAACGAACTCCTGACCGCGCTCGAACACATCGCGCCGCGCGCGCTGCTGCTCTACGCCGAGCAAGCACTGGACGGCACCCTGGTGCGCCGCCAACTGCCCCGTCTGGCCGAGCAGTGCCCGGTACCACTGCTGCTCGCCGGGCCCGCCGCCCACATTCACCGTGACGCGCTCGCCGGCCTGCAATCGGCCAGCGATCCGCTCGCCGCGCATGCCTGGCTGTCGCAACGGGGCCTGCTCGGCGCTCAAGAGGTAACCCAATGAAGCAACTGATGTGGTTTCGCAGCGATCTGCGCACCCAGGACAACACTGCCCTAAGTCAGGCCATGCGCAGCGGCTCGACCATCGCCCTGTATCTGATCACGCCCGGCCAGTGGCAGCGCCATGACGATGCCGCGAGCAAGGTGGACTTCTGGCTGCGCAACCTGGCCGAGTTGAGCAAGGCCCTGACCGCACTCAACGTGCCGCTGCTGGTGCGCCAGTGCGATGACTGGAGCGAGGTGCCGCTGCTGATCGCCGATGTCTGTCGCGAGCACACCATCTACGCCGTGCACGTCAACGAGGAGTACGGCATCAACGAAAGCCTGCGTGACCGGCAGGTGTGCGCCTACCTCAGTCAACAGGCCATCGCCTGGCACAGCCACCTCGACCAGCTGCTGTTCAAGCCGGGCAGCGTACTGACCCGCTCCGGTGGTTATTTCCAGGTCTACAGCCAGTTCCGCAAGGTCTGTTACGAACGCCTGCACAGCGCCCTGCCCGGCCTGATCACGCTGCCAAAGGCGCAGACGCCGGTGGATGTGAAGAGCGACGCCATCCCCTGCGCAGTCGACGGTTTCGCTACACCCGGTGAGAGCCTGCGCCTGCTCTGGCCGGCCGGTGAAGAGGCGGCACTGCAGCGCCTGCAGCGCTTTACCGATGAGCAGGCGGCCTTCTACAAGGACGAGCGCGACTTCCCCGGCAAACCGGGCACCAGTCAGCTTTCGGCCTACCTGGCCGCCGGCGTTCTCTCGCCACGCCAATGCCTGCACGCGGCCCTGTCGGCCAACCGCGGCGAATTCGACAGCGGCAACCAGGGTGTCGTCACCTGGATCAACGAGCTGCTCTGGCGCGAGTTCTACAAGCACATTCTGGTCGGTTACCCAAGGGTATCGCGGCATCGCGCCTTCCGCCCGGAAACCGAGGCAGTGCCCTGGCGCAACGCGCCGCAGGAGCTGGCCGCCTGGCAGCAGGGCCGCACCGGCTTGCCGATCATCGATGCGGCCATGCGCCAGTTGCTGGAGACCGGCTGGATGCACAACCGCCTGCGCATGGTCGTCGCCATGTTCCTGACCAAGAATCTGCTGATCGACTGGCGTGAGGGCGAGCGCTTCTTCATGCGCCATCTGATCGATGGCGACCTGGCCGCGAACAACGGCGGCTGGCAGTGGAGCGCTTCCACCGGCACCGACGCCGCGCCCTACTTCCGCATCTTCAACCCGATCAGCCAATCGCAGAAGTTCGACCCCGATGGCCGTTTCATTCGCCAGTGGGTGCCGGAGCTGGCCGGGCTGAACAAGCGCGACATCCACGACCCGTCCGCGCTCGGCGGCCTGTTCGCGCCATCCGGCTATCCGCGGCCGATCGTCGACCTGTCACGTTCGCGCGAGCGCGCCCTGGCGGCGTTCAAGAACCTTTCCTCCGAGGCCCTTCCAGCATGAGCGACTTTCTGCGCCACTTCGCCGAGCGCTTCGCTGCGCTGAACAAGGACAACCTCGATCTGCTCGGCGAGCTGTACAGCGACGATGTGCTGTTTCGCGACCCGCTGCATGAAGTGCACGGCCTGAACGAGATGCGCCGCTACTTCGCCGAGCTGTATGCCAACGTCAAGGCGCTGCGCTTCGAGTTTCACGGCTTCGACCAGGTCGCAGATGGCGAAGGCTACCTGCGCTGGACCATGTATTACCGCCACCCACGCCTGCGCGGTGGCGCCGAGATCACGGTGGAAGGCTGCTCACACCTGCTCTGGCGCGAGCGCGTCTACCGGCACAGAGATTACTTCGATGCCGGTGCGCTGCTCTACGAACACCTGCCCGTACTCGGCAGCGTGATCGCCTGGCTGAAACGGAGGCTGGCATGAAGCGCATCTGGCTGACCGGCGCCAGCAGCGGCATCGGTGCCGCCCTGGCCGAAGAGTTGCTGCGCGCAGGCCATCGACTGGCGCTCAGCGCGCGCAGCACGGGTCCGCTGCAAACCCTGGCCGCACGTTATGGCGATCAGGTGCTGGTGGCCCCCGGGGATCTGACCGACGCCGAGCAGGTGCGCGCCATTGGCGAACGCATCGCTCAACAGTGGGGCGCGCTGGATTGCGCGATCCTCAATGCCGGCACCTGCGAATACGTCGAGGTTCGCCAGTTCGAGGCGGCGATGATCGAACGCGTGGTCAATGCCAACCTGTTTTCCGCCAGCTACTGCATCGAAGCCGCCCTGCCCTTGCTGCGCCGCGGCGAGCGCCCTCATCTGGTCGGGGTCGGCAGCTCGGTGACCTTCATGCCGCTGCCACGTGCCGAAGCCTACGGTGCCTCCAAGGCGGCCATGCGTTACCTGATGCAGACGCTGCGCATTGACCTGGCGGCAGAAGGCATCGACGTCACCCTGGTCAGCCCGGGGTTCGTCGACACCCCGCTGACGCAGAAGAACGACTTTCCCATGCCCATGCGCTGGCCCGTGGAGCGCGCCGCACGGCATATCGCCGCGCGCCTGGACAAGCGCCCGCACGAGATCGCTTTCCCCACTCCCTTCATCGCCGTACTGAAACTGCTCGGCAGCCTGCCCAGCAGCCTGCAACTGGCCATAGGTCGCCGTCTGGCGCGTAACGAGGACAACGCATGAAAATCGCCATCGTCGGCAGCGGCATCGCCGGCCTGACCTGCGCCTACCTGCTCAACCGCCGGCACGACATCCAGGTGTTCGAGGCCAGCGACTGGATCGGTGGCCACACCCACACCGTCGACGTGCAGGTGGAGGGACGAGATTACGCCATCGACACCGGCTTCATCGTCTTCAACGACTGGACCTACCCGAATTTCATCCGCGTGCTGGGGCAGGTCGGCGTTGGCTTCAAGCCCACCGAAATGAGCTTTTCGGTGAGCGACCCTGCCACCGGCGTGGAATACAACGGCCACGACCTCAACACCCTGTTCGCCCAACGCAGCAACCTGCTGTCGCCGGCGTTCTGGGGCATGCTGCGCGACATCCTGCGCTTCAATCGACAGTCGCTGGACGACCTGGCCAACAACCGCATCAGCGCCGACACCACGCTCGGCCAGTACCTCGACAGCAATGGTTACGGCCGGCGCTTCATCGAGCATTACATCGTGCCGATGGGCTCGGCCATCTGGTCGATGTCGCTGACCGACATGCTTGGTTTCCCGCTGCAGTTCTTCGTGCGCTTCTGCAAGAACCACGGCCTGCTCTCGGTCAGCGACCGGCCGACCTGGCAGGTGATCGAAGGCGGCTCGCGCAGCTATGTGGCGCCCTTGACCGAAAGCTTCGCCGAGCGCATTCGCCTCAACTGCCCGGTCAGCCGCGTCGTCCGTGATCAGGATGGCGTCACCCTGCACAGCGCGGCCGGCAGCGAGCGCTTCGACAAGGTGATCTTCGCCTGCCACAGCGACCAGGCCCTGGCCCTGCTTGAGCAGCCCAGCGAACAGGAGCAGGACATTCTCGGGGCCCTGCCCTACGCCAACAACGACGTGGTGCTGCATACCGACACGCGCCTGCTACCCAAGCGCAAGCTGGCCTGGGCCAGCTGGAACTATCGACTGGGCGGGCCGACCGATCAGCCTGCAGCCGTCACCTACAACATGAACATTCTGCAGGGCGTCGAGGCCGACACCACCTTCTGCGTCAGCCTCAACCAGACGGCCGCCATCGACCCAGGCAAGATCCTCGCACGCTTCCAGTACGCTCACCCGCAGTACAGCCTGGCCGGCACCGCCGCCCAGGCGCGCTGGGAAGAGTTGCTCGGTGCCCAGCACAGCTACTACTGCGGCGCTTACTGGGCCAACGGCTTCCATGAAGACGGTGTGGTCAGCGCGCTGCGCGTGGCGCGCGCCTTCGGAGAGACGCTGTGATGCACAGCGCCCTGTACAGCGGCTGGGTGCAGCATCGACGCTTCGCCCCGCGCGCCCATGCCTTTCGCTATCGCATGGGTCTGCTGTACCTCGACCTGAGTGAGCAGGCGCAGCTGTTCGCCCTGTCAAAGCTGGCCGGTTCCGGCCGCTGGGCGCCATTCGCCTTTCGCGAGAGCGACTACCTGCCCGAGTCCACCCGCCAGGGCGTGGCACTGCATGAGGCGGTGCGCAATCGCGTGGAAGAAGCACTGGGCACACGCCCGCAAGGCCGCATCTGCGTGCTGACGCAACCACGCAGCTGGGGTCTGGCCTTCAACCCGGTGAGCATTTTCTACTGCCATGACAGCGAAGAACGCCTGGTGGCGATTCTCTGCGAAGTCAGCAACACGCCCTGGCGCGAGCGCTATCACTACGTACTGCCGGCAGAGGGCGACGGGCGCCACCAGGTCAGCGTGGACAAGGCCTTCCACGTGTCGCCCTTTCTGCCGCGCGAGATGGAATACCGCATGAGTTTCAGCCCTGTCGGTGAACGCCTTGGCGTGCACATGGCCGACTGGCAAGGCGAAACCAAGATGTTCGATGCCAGCCTCAGCCTGCACCGCGAAGGCCTCGACCGCGCCAGCCTGCACCGCTACCTGCTCAGTTTCCCCTGGATGACCGGCAAGACCCTGGCCGCCATCTACTGGCAGGCGATGCGCCTGCTGTTCAAGCGCATCCCGATTTTCGACCACTCCCCCGCGGAAGGCAGCTTCCGCGTTGCCCGCCCGTACGTGAAGGACACGCCCCATGAAGAGCTCTAGCCTGACCTCCACCCGAAGCCTGGTACGCAGTGGCAATGGCATCGGCGCCGGCCTGCTGCGGCGCGCCGTACTGCGCCAGCTGGAAAACCTGCGCCATGGCCTGCTGCTGATCCAGGAAGGCAGCGATACCCTGCATTTCGGCACGCCGCAGAGCGAGCTGCGCGCGGAGATCCGGGTGAGCGATCCTGCCGTCTGGGGGCTGGTGGCCGGCAATGGCTCCATCGGCGCCGGCGAGGCCTACATCCACGGCTACTGGAGCACGCCGGACCTGACGGCGGTGATCCGCATCTTCGTCGCCAACCTCGACGTACTGGATGCCATGGAGGGTGGCCTGGCGCGCCTCGGCCGGCCGCTGATCCAGGGCCTGCACTGGCTCAATCGCAACACCCGGCAGGGCTCGCGGCGCAACATCGCTGCGCACTATGACTTGGGCAACGATCTGTTCGATCAGTTTCTCGATTCGACCATGATGTACTCGGCGGCGATGTTCCGGAACGAGGACGATAGCCTGGAGCAGGCGCAGCTCAACAAGCTCGAGCGCATCTGCCAGAAACTCGCCCTGCAGCCGTCCGATCATCTGCTGGAGATCGGTACCGGCTGGGGCAGCATGGCCATCTATGCCGCCACTCATTACGGCTGCCAGGTGACCACCACCACCTTGTCGCGCGAGCAGCACGCCCACACCGAGCGACGCATTCGCGAGCTGGGCCTGGAGGATCGCGTCACCCTGCTGCTGGAGGACTACCGCGACCTCGATGGCCAGTACGACAAGCTGGTTTCCATCGAGATGATCGAAGCCGTCGGCCATCGCTTCCTGCCCACCTATTTCGAGCAGTGCGCGCGCCTGCTCAAGCCCGACGGGCTGATGCTGCTGCAGGCCATCACCATCCGTGATCAACGCTACGAACAGGCCTGCAAGTCGGTGGACTTCATCCAGCGCTACATCTTCCCCGGCGGCGCCCTGCCCTCGGTGCAGAAGATGCTCGACGTGGTCACCCGGCATACCGACTTCAACCTGCATCACATGGAAGATTTCGGCCTGCACTACGCGCGTACCCTGCGCCTGTGGCACGACAACCTGCGTCACGCGCGGCAGCGCCTGGAGCAGTTGGGCTACGACGATTACTTCTATCGCCTGTGGGAGTTCTACCTCTGCTATTGCGAAGGTGGCTTCCTCGAACGCACCATTGGCACCGCGCAACTGCTGCTGGCCAAACCGGCCGCTCGCCCTGCGCCACTGTTGGGAAACTTCGATGCCTAAGCTGATCGCCAATGCCCTCCTGTTCCAGCTTGGCTGGCTCGTCTGCGTCTTCGCCGGCGATAGCCCCTGGCTGCTGGTAGTGGCGGCGATCATCGGCGTGCACCTGCTTTGGGTCAGCAGTTGGGCGGCGGAAGGCAAGCTGCTGCTCAGCGTATTTCTCGCCGGCAGCGCGCTGGACAGCTTTCTGCTCAACCTCGGCGTGTTCGATTTCGGCGAGGAGCGCCAACTGATCCCCCTGTGGCTGGCCTTGCTCTGGCTGTTGCTGGCCAGCACGCTCAATCACTGTCTGGCCTGGACTGCCCAGCCCTGGTGGCGGGCCAGCCTGCTCGGCGCGGTTGCCGCGCCGCTGTCCTACTACGGCGGCGCCAAGATTGCCGGCGTCGCGCTGCCACTGGGTACCTGGCCAACCCTGGCGATCTTCGCGCTGGTCTGGGCCGTGGTGATGCCGGTGCTGCATGGCTTCGCCAAGCTCTATCGTGCGCAATACGAGCAGAGCCTGCGCAGCCGCCGCTCGGCCTAGCCGATAGCCTCCGTAGGAGCGGCGCCTCACCGCGAACCGCTTCGGCTCGGGTTCGAAAAGCTTCGCCCCGGGACGGGGCTCCTACGAAAAGCACAAATGCCCGCATGTGTAGGAGCGGCGCCCCGCCGCGAACCAGGCGGCGCGGCCCCAAAACGCTCTGCCCCGAGGCGGGGCTCCTACGAAAAACACAAATGCCCGCATGTGTAGGAGCGGCGCCCCGCCGCGAACCAGGCGGCGCGCCCCCAAAACGCTTCGCCCCGAGGCGGGGCTCCTACGAAAAGCACAAATGCCCGCATGTGTAGGAGCGGCGCCCCGCCGCGAACCAGGCGGCGCGGCCCCGACAAAACGCTTCGCCCCGAGGCGGGGCTCCTACGGAAAGTGGCTTGCGGCCTACTGCACTGTCCGCTGCACCTTGTCAGCCCAAGCCCCTGATCGCCACGGCGTGGCGTACACTGCCGCGCCATGAGCGAGACCATTTCCCTTACCCAACTGCCGACCACCCCCGAAATCAGTTGCAGCACCTGTGCAGCCTGCTGCTGCCAACTGGAAGTGATGCTGATCGGCGACACCGGCGTGCCACAACGCTACATCGAGACCGACGCCTGGGGCGGTGAGGTCATGCGCCGCCTGGACGACGGCTGGTGCATCGCACTGGACCGCGACAGCATGCGCTGCACCATCTATGAACAACGCCCACTGATCTGCCGCGAATTCGAACTCGGCGCAGCCGAATGCCTGGAAGAACGCCGCGGCATCGCCACCGCCTACAGCCAGTAACATTTTATGTATGAATTTTAATGCTGAGTAAGTGCATTTCTATAAATACATAACGATCAACCATGAAGGAACCCCCTGGCTCAACACCGAGCCATTTCAGTGCGCCAGCACCAATCCAGTGCGTTACTCGGTCGCACTTCATGGCTTGATATCAAAAAAACAGAATAAAAGCGTATTTATTATTAATTAGTCGAATCCATCGCCATCCCGCACACTTTCGGTGCTCTCTCCTTCGCCCCCGCCACGCTCTCGCGAACCCACCAACAGCCCGTTCCGAGCGACAAGAGAGACATGCCTGAAATTCTCAGCAAGACGGATTCATTATGGCTACCCTTGCGACTGCCCCCCATTATTACAACTACGAGATCGTTCGCCGCTTCACCCTCACCACTCTGTTCTGGGGCATCCTCGGAATGGGCATGGGTGTATTCATCGCGGCCCAACTGGTCTGGCCGGAATTGAACTTCGGTATTCCATGGCTCAGCTTCGGACGTATCCGCCCCGTCCACACCAATCTGGTGATCTTCGCCTTCGGCGGCGGCGCGCTGTTCGCCACTTCGTTCTACGTGCTGCAACGTACCTGTCGAGTACGGATCATCTCCGACGGCCTGGCCAACTTCCTGTTCTGGGGCTGGCAGGCAGCCGTGCTGGCGATGATCGTCAGCTATCCGCTGGGCATCACCTCCTCCAAGGAATATGCCGAGATGGAGTGGCCGATCGCCTTGTGGGTCACCCTGTTGTGGCTGATCTACGCCTACCTGTTCTTCGGCACCATCGCTCGCCGCCAGGTGCGCCACATCTACGTGGGCAACTGGTTCTACGGTGCATTCATCATCGTCACGGGCATGGTGCACGTGGTCAACCACATCGCCGAACCAGTCTCGCTGCTCAAGTCCTACTCGGTGTACTCCGGCGCCACCGATGCAATGATCCAGTGGTGGTACGGCCATAGCGTGGTCGGCTTCATCCTCTCGGTAGGCTTCCTGGGGATGATGTATTACTTCGTGCCCAAGCAGGCCGAGCGGCCGATCTATTCCTATCGCCTGTCCATCGTGCACTTCTGGGCGATCATCACCCTGTATATCTGGGCCGGCCCGCACCACCTGCACTACACCGCTCTGCCGGACTGGGCGCAAACCCTCGGCATGGCCATGTCGGTCATCCTCCTGGCGCCAAGCTGGGGCGGCATGATCAACGGCATGATGAGCCTGTCCGGCGCCTGGCATAAGCTGCGCACCGATCCGATCCTGCGCTTTCTGGTCGTTTCGCTGGCCTTCTACGGCATGAGCACCTTCGAAGGCCCGATGATGGCCATCAAGACGGTCAACGCGCTTTCCCATTACACCGACTGGACCATCGGCCACGTACACGCGGGAGCATTGGGCTGGGTGGCGATGATCTCCATCGGCGCGCTCTACCACATGCTGCCCAAGCTCTATGGCCGCACGCAGATGCATAGCGTCGGCCTGATCAATGCGCACTTCTGGCTGGCGACCATCGGCACTGTGCTCTACATCGCCTCGATGTGGGTCAACGGCATCACCCAGGGCCTGATGTGGCGTGCGGTGAACGAGGACGGCACCCTCACCTACTCCTTCGTCGAGGCGCTGGAAGCCAGCCACCCCGGCTATGTCGTGCGCCTGCTTGGCGGGGCGGTCTTCGCCAGCGGCATGCTGCTGATGGCCTGGAACACCTGGCTGACGGTACGCAGCGGCGAACGCATCGATGCCGTGCACTCCACCCCGGATGTTGGAGCCGCCGCCCATGCCTGACGCCCTGATCCTGCCGGTTCTCGCCACGCTGGGTTGCCTGCTCGGTTGCTGGCTGAGCTGTAGCATTCCGTCGACGCTCGACCAGGCCAGCCTGCTGCCCTTCGCCGACGATCCAGAAGCGGCGGCGCGCATGACGCAAGCCACGGGCCGCCCTTGCAAGGTCACCACGCAGCCACTCGAAGAGCCCGGCAATCCGACCGAAGAGTCTCTGCTCGCTTGACGTTCCTTCGCCCACGGACGGGCGTCCAGAAGTGCCGCTTGCGGCACCCTCAGGGCTTTTCAGCAGTGAAGGGCCCTCTTTTTTGACCGGATACCATGAACACACCATCACGCCTGCACCAATGGTGCATCGCCGTTCTCCCCGAGGCTCCACACACGCGCCCACGCGAATGGCTGCGCGCGGCATTCGGCGCCAGCCTGGGTTTTGTCTTCACCACCTGGCTGTGCAGCCAGCTTTTCGGACCGCAGTTGGCCGTGCACTTTTCCGGCCCGCTGGCCGCCTCTGCGGTACTGCTGTTCGCCGTCTCTTCGGGCGCGCTGGCGCAACCCTGGTCAATCCTCGGCAGCTATCTGTGCGCCACGCTGGTCGGCCTGCTGGTCGGTCATCTGCTCGATCACAGCCTGCTTGGCGCCGCCCTGGCGATAGGCTTGAGCCTGTTGCTGATGTGCCCGCTGCGTTGCCTGCACCCGCCAGGCGGTGCCATCGCCTTCTGCGTCGTATTCGCGCCCGTGGCACCGGGTATACCCGCCTGGCACCCGGCCATGACGGTGGTGATCGCCGCGCTGGGCCTGTTGAGCAGTGCTCTGATCTATAACAACCTCACCGGCATGCGCTACCCACGCCAGACTGCGCCAGCAGGCGATGCACACCATACCCGCGACCCGTTGCCCGGCGAGCGCGTGGGTATCCGCGATACCGACCTCGACCAGGCACTCGACGAACTCGGCGCGTTCGTCGACGTGACACGCGAAGACCTCGCGATGATCGTCAAAAGCACCGAGCGCTATGCGCTGCGCCGCAGCATGGGCGATATCCGCGCCGGCCAGGTGATGTCGCGCGACCTGATCTGCGCCACGCCAGGCACCAGTATCAAACAGGGCCTGCACCTGCTGCGCCACCACCATCTCAAGGCGCTGCCAATCCTCGACCATAATCAGCAACTGGTCGGCATCGTCAGCCTCAGCGACCTGATCGCCCCCCTGCATCACCGCCCGGCCAAGCGCCTTGGCCTGTTCAAGCGACGCCCTCGCCCGCGCCTGGGGGAGCTGATGAGCAGCCCGGTACGCTGCACCGATGTCGATACGCACGTCGTCGACCTGATTGGGGTGTTATCTGATCGCGGCCTGCACTGCCTGCCAGTGCTGGAGAACGAAAAGCTGGTGGGGATCATCACCCAGACCGACGTGATTGCGGCGTTGCAACGAGATCTGTTGGCCCACTTCGATTGAGGCGACGACCTGCTGCGATCCAAGCTCGCGCCCCCTAATGCGGCTGCTCATCGAAAAGTGCCAGAGCAGCCCTTACACTGCCAGTCTGCCCGCTTGCTGAGCACCGCCACGACATGGACATCGATCTGACCCGCACCTTTCTGGAAATCGTTCGCAGCGGCAGCTTCATCGCCGCCGCCGAACGCCTGCACGTTACC
>JAEYXX010000033.1 GCA_023431055.1 Pseudomonadota bacterium | reverse complement strand
GCGCCACCCTGGCCGCCCTGCGTGAACACCCGTTGCTGAAAAAACGCAACAAGAGCGGCTGGCAGCGCTGCGAACTGTTCAACCAGTACTACGACACGCCGGACCGTGAACTGGCCGGGGCCAAGGTAGCCTTGCGTCTGCGCCGCGATGGCGAGCAGTTCATCCAGACCCTGAAGAGCCGTGGCCAGAGCGTCGCCGGCCTGTCCGAGCGCAACGAGTGGGACTGGTACCTGAGCAAGGCCAAGCTCGACCTGAAAAAGCTCGACGACAGTTGCTGGCCGGCCAGCCTGGCCGAGCTGGACAAGAAAACCCTGCAACCGCTGTTCACCACCGACTTCGTCCGCGAGAAGGCCGAAATCGCCTGGGGCCGCGGCAAGGCCAAGGTGGTCATCGAAGCCGCACTGGACCAGGGCAAGGTGATCGCCGGCGAGGGCGAAGAAGAGATCTGCGAACTGGAGCTGGAACTGCGCCAGGGCGAGCCTGCAGCCCTGCTGGAGTTGGCCTGCGAGCTGGCCGCCGAGCTGCCGCTGATGCCCTGTGATATAAGCAAGGCCGAGCGTGGCTACCGTCTGTTCGATGCCGGCAGTTACAGCCTGAGCCTGCCGGCTCCCGAGCTGACGGCCGAGATGAGCCTGGACGACGCTTTCGCGGCGCTGGCCTGGCATCTGCTCGGTGCCAGCCAGCGCCTGGCCGAGCAATATCGCTGGAACGGCCACTGGAGCCTGTTGCAGCAATGGCTGGAGCAACTGATCGACCTGCGCGCCCTGCTCGCCAGCCTCGGCCAGGCAGCGCCGCGTGCCAGCTCGCGCGAATTGCGTGAAGCACTCGATGCGCTGCTCGATGACTGGCGGCCGCGCCTGGCAGCCGGCCAGGACGACGACAGCATGCGGCGCAACGCTCCGGCGCTATTCGCCGCCGAACTCGATGGCTGCCGCTGGGGCCTGCTGTCGCTGAAGCTGTCGCACTGGCTGCTGCTACGTAGCTGGACGACAGAGCGCAACAATCGCGGTAACCGCCAGGGCGCCGCCGCGCTGGGCAACTGGCTGCCAACCCTGCTGAACGAAGAAGGCACTGCCCTGCAGCTGCGTCGCTATCAGCAGCAGCCGGAGGATCTGGCCGAACAGATGCCGCGCCTGGAGCGCCTGCTGGTCTGGCTGCGCCTGGCCCGTGGCGTGCTGGAAGTCCCCGAGGTCGACCGCCTGTATGGCGAGCTGAACAAGCTCTACGAACTGGCGCAGCAGGCCCTGGACGACGAGCAGCGCCAATTGCGCGCGACTCAGACGCAGATCGTCAGCAGCCTCAAGGGGTGGAAGGCGCTGGTGAAATAGCGGCTGAGCCTCACAACCTTCGCGGCTGAAGCCGCTCCTACAGATCGCGGTACTGCCCCGATCAGTGACACCATGAAAAACGGGCCCCGCGGGGCCCGTTCTGCTTTCAGCCAGAAGCTCAGTTGCTGCCAGGATTGCGACGGCTGTCGATGACCTGCTGCCAGGACGGATTGGCGGTCTCGTCCATGGCCTGCTGCATGGCCTTCTTGCGTTTTTCCTCGGCGCGATGGGCGAAGAACCAGGCCAGGAAGGTGGCGAAGGACACCGCCAGCAGAATCAGGCTGGCCACCGCGTTGATCTCCGGTTTGACCCCCAGACGCACGGCGGAGAAGATCTCCATCGGCAGCGTGGTCGAGCCAGGACCGGAGACGAAGCTGGCCAGTACCAGGTCGTCCAGCGACAGGGCGAAGGACATCATCGCGCCCGCTGCCAGCGACGGCGCGATCATCGGCACGGTGATCAGGAAGAACACCTTCCACGGCCGCGCCCCCAGGTCCATGGCCGCCTCTTCGATGGACATGTCCAGCTCACGCAGGCGCGACGACACCACCACGGCCACATAGGCCGAGCAGAAGGTGGTGTGAGCGATCCAGATGGTGGTCATGCCGCGCTGCATCGGCCAGCCGATCAGTTGCGCCATCAGCACGAACAGCAGCAGCAGCGACAGACCGGTGATCACTTCCGGCATCACCAGAGGCGCGGTGACCAGGCCACCGAACAGCGTGCGCCCCTTGAAGTGGGTGATGCGGGTCAGCACGAAGGCCGCCAGGGTGCCCAGCGCCACCGCCGCAATGGCGGTGTAGCAGGCGATTTCCAGCGAGCGCATCACCGAGTTCATCAGCTGGGTGTTGTCCAGCAGGCCGACGTACCACTTCACCGACCAGCCGCCCCACACCGTTACCAGCCGCGAGGCGTTGAACGAGTAGATGACCAGGATGACCATGGGCAGGTAGATGAATGCCAGACCAGCCCAGAGCATGATGCTGGAGAAACTGAAACGCTTCATGGGCGGCCCTCCAGCTCTTTAGCTTGGTTACGGTTGAACAGGATGATCGGCACGATCAGGATCGCCAGCATCACCACCGCCAGGGCAGACGCTACCGGCCAGTCGCGGTTGTTGAAGAACTCCTGCCACAGCACCTTGCCGATCATCAGGGTCTCCGGGCCACCGAGCAGCTCGGGGATGACGAACTCACCCACCACCGGGATGAACACCAGCATGGAGCCGGCGATGATGCCGTTCTTCGACAGCGGCACGGTGATCCGCCAGAAATTGTTGAAGTTGCTCGAGCCCAGGTCGGAAGCGGCCTCCAGCAGGCTGAGGTCGTGCTTCACCAGGTTGGCGTAAAGCGGCAGGATCATGAATGGCAGGTACGAATAGACCACGCCGATGTACACCGCGGTGTTGGTGTTGAGGATCTGCAGCGGCGAGTCGATCAGGCCGATGCCCAACAGCAGGCTGTTGAGCAGGCCGTTGTTGCCAAGAATGCCCATCCAGGCATAGACGCGGATCAGGATCGCGGTCCAGGTCGGCATCATGATCAGCAGCAGCAGAACGGTCTGGCGTTCCTTCGGCGCGCGGGCGATGGCATAGGCCATCGGATAGCCGATCACCAGACACAGCAGCGTGCTGAAGAAGGCGATCTGCAGCGAGCCCAGATAGGCCGACAGGTACAGGGCATCTTCGCTGAGGAAGATGTAGTTGCCGAAGTTCAACAGCAGGGTCAGCTTGTTGTCCGCCCACTGGTAGATTTCCGTATAGGGCGGAATCGCCACATCGGCTTCGGCGAAGCTGATCTTCAGCACGATGACGAAGGGCAACAGGAAGAACAGGAACAGCCAGAGGAACGGAATGCCGATAACGGCATGCCGCCCGGAGGGCAGATAGCGCGCCAGTTTGCTCGGTTTCATGATTGCAGTACCACGCCGCTGTCGTCTTCCCAGTACACCACCACCGGATCGTCCCAGGTCGGGCGCTTGCCGCGGCGCTCGGCGTTGGCGATGA
>JAEYXX010000014.1 GCA_023431055.1 Pseudomonadota bacterium | reverse complement strand
ATGCGCTTCATAACGACTCTCCCGCTCAAAAATCCTCGACACCTTGGTATAGAACTGTGGTGTGGGGAGAGTCCATTACAGCATTCAAGGTTCGCTCACTGCGTTCGCTGTACAGCATCAATCGGCGCATGCTTCGCATTATATGCGCCGCTTTTGTCTGCCCCTTAGCTCTGCGTTACGCACTAAAGCTAATCCGAGAGGCATCATGAAAACCATACTTACTATTTGCGTAATGTCTTTATTATTTTCCGCATCAGCATTCGCTCAAGTATCCTGCCGCACAGACTCTTTTGGCACAACAAGGTGCAGCGACGGCACAACCTACAGAACTGACTCTTTCGGAACGACCAGAGACAACCAAGGAAACAGTTGGAGATCGGACTCATTTGGTACAACCAGAGGCAGCGATGGCACCACTTATAGAACTGACTCCTTTGGAACAACCAGAGATAACCAAGGGAACAGTTGGAGAACAGACTCCTTCGGTACAACAAGAGGCAGTGACGGTACAACATGTCGCACTGATTCATTCGGCACTACACGTTGCAATTAGCGCATAAAAATGCGCTCTAAGCGCTCACTTCGTTCGCTGGGACCGGCGAAGCCGGCCCCCTAGCTTAATCGTTAGGCGATACGAGCAATATGGTTTTTTACAGTTAGGAGGACAGAGTGGCTAGATCTAACAAAAATAACTTTTCACTACCCACGGTCAAGTTCGATCAGAGTCAGGTTACTGATTCTGTCAAAACTGACCTCCGAGATAATATTGAACGCTTAGAAGATATCTCAGCGAAAGATTGTCCTCTACTTTATGATGCTGCGTTAAAAGCCATTCTTGCCGGCGGGGATTTATATAGCCTCTCTCAAACCTTAATAGGATTGGGCATGACCAAGCGGCGCGCGGCAGAGATATCTTGTTACTTGTCCAACAATGCCACTATTTTAATGGAGGCCGAGAGACGAGAGAAGCTGGGTATTACACACGCAATCTGGCTGTACGGGGGAGTGCCCTGTGGTGACTATGAGCAGAATCTAGCTCATAAGGAGGCTGACGGGAAACACTTTCCGGTAACTGAAGGCCTATATATTGACGGTAGATTCATGCTCCCCGGTAGAGATGGCTGTCACTGCGTATCCAAATCTTATTTGCCATGGCAGAGCAACGATGAAAATCACAAGGCACAAGTTCAATTGGATGAAAAGAACGAGCACACGCAAGCTGGGCGGCGCTGGGGTGTCTTTCGTTTTTTTGATGCCTTTAAAAAATAATCAAGCAATATTCGGATTTACACTAAATCAACCTTAGCTTAAAGGGTTGAGGCGATGCCATCAAACTCAAAAGAATATTTCTACTTAATGGTTGAGCCAACTGTCAAAGAGTTTATTAACTCTCCGAATAGTTTGCAGCGCGGGCTTTTGGCAGCTTTAATTTTAAATCATATGATTGACCATTTAGCTCAAGAAAATGAGCCCGCAGCAGACCGCATAACAATGAATGAACGTGTGAAAGCTAAACGCAATGAAATTATTGGCGCTTGTCATGAATTTCAGTTTATTTGGGATGTGGCTGACTCTATAAAGCACGCAAAGCTTACAGCAAAAAAAATCTCGTGAAGTTTCATCATCATCTCAGCTTACTGGTTCTGCAGGCCTTTTTCAGGCCCCATTCGGAGAAGGCGTATTTTCTGATGCTGTTGAAATATTTGCAGTCGTTGACAATGGGTTAGAGAAGCCACTATTGCCAGCAGTAATAGCAGTTTTTGAAAATTTACGTTCAATAATAGTCGGGCAAGTGGTGTCGCAGCCTAACTAGTGGTATATGGACTCTCCCCACAAGCAGTGAGCAAAGCTTTGCTTTTGCACCTATCGTCAGCGCGGTTGCATTCGTATATCCGGCCTGTTGTGGACGTTCACGCCCTGGCCATTCTGTAGTTCGCGCAGCGGGGGCCAAGCGTTCAATCGATCACGGGGATCATCATTGTTATCGGCCTTGCTCCGCTGCAGGGCTCGCCTGTTCCGAGCGCTTCGCGATTCACCACAGCCGAGAACTGCGACGATTCAGAAACACTTGAGTGCCGAGCCTCGAACTTCGCAGGCAACCCGGGCGACAGCGGGGTGTGAAACGCGGCGTCGTCGGCGTGGACATAACCCTTGGAAATGGAATAGCTTCCTACCCATACCACCTGGCAACCGCACCGTCTGTTGCGGCTTGGTCGTTTGGTTATGCAAAAGGATGATGCATGCGCGTAGTGATACTTTTCCTGATCTGCCTGCTGCCCCATTGGGCTTCGGCCGACGAAGCGCTGGAGCGGCTGATCGGGCGCTACCACCAGGAGAAAACCGACGATTACCTGCACAAGCAATCGCTCGCCTTTCTGAGCCACGAGATCGGCGTACGCCTGCTGGAAGGCCAGGATTACAAGGCGGCGATTCCCTATTTCCGGACCGCACTGGATATCGACCGGAACCTCGATCCCGATGATCCCTACCTCGGCGGCCGCTGGACTTACCTCGGCCAGGCCTACGTCTTCGATGGTCAATTTCGGAAAGGTCTGGAATCACTTCGCAAAGCGCTGCAAGTAGACGAGCGGCACTACCCGGCCGAACATCTGAATATCGGCATCGCCAATGGCAACCTGGGCTGGGCGATGATTCGGTCCAGGCAATACCAGAAGGCCAACGAGCATCTGCAGATCGCCTGTGGCATCTTCACCAAACAGCTGGGTGAGCAGGATCCGCAAACGCTGGATTGCCACAAGAAGCTGAATGTCACGCTCAAATATCTATAGCCAATCAGCTTAGGAGGTTGCCCACCGCTTCACTTCAATGGCATGACCGAACATCATGAGAATCGCCCTCTTTCTGTTGTGTTTCTTTTTAGCGGGAGCATCTTCCATGGCATCCACAGAACGCATCTGGTCAGTCGCCAAGGCAACGGTCGAAGGCAAACCGATCATCTATAAATTCATCGCCGACGCTCCGCCCCTGAACATCCAGCAGAAAATGCCTTGGCTTACGGTCATTTCCTGGAAGTACGAGGCGTCCGGAAACAACGGTTTGCCGCCGGCGCAGATCAACAAGGAAATGATCAGGCTCGAGGATGGGCTGGAAACGATAGGCGGCAACGGCACGCTCTATCTGGATGCCTACACGGCAACCGGCAACGGTCTGAAGGAATTCGTCTATTACATCGCGGACCGCGAAGCCTTCATGGCCAACGTCAACGAGGCGCTGAGCGATCATCCGGTCTACCCCATCGAGATCAACTTCTACGAAGACCGCGACTGGAGCGACCTGGCCAAGCTGCACCAGAGCATGAGCACCGTGCACTGAGCCTGCCCGCACCCGCCCCGGAGCCGGTTGCATGACGAAGGGCAACCGGCTCGCCACCTTTCCTGGCGCGATCTTGCCCCCACATCACAAACATCGGAACGAGCACCTTGGCCAACCGCAGCTATCTCTACTCCACCAATGTCATTCCCGGGCCGAGCGCCAAGACCAGCGGCCGCAAGCTGATTGGTATTGCCGAGTGGAACTACGACATACCCATCGTTTTCAAGATTCTTCTCTCCGGCGCCCCGAGTACCTGCCCCTCCTCGATTTGGGACAACTCAGAGGAAATCGCCCTGATAGGTGATTACGCCAGTGGCGTGAAGAACCTTGAAGGCTTCCTCTCGCAAATACACCTGCCTGAAGCTCAGCCGCTGATTGCCGAAGCCCTCGAGTTCCTGCATAAACCAGAAAGCCAGAACCAGTACCTGGTGCTGGAGTACGGTGAAATTTTCGACATGGGTGACGAGCCCCTTCTTGAGCAGAACCTGGCGCTGCTGACGGAATTGAATGATCTGGGGCCTGAAATGGACCAGGCGTTGCAATCCCTGCTGCCACCTCCTGTGGCGCCACCCAAACCCGTTGGTTTCCTTTCCAGGCTGTTCGGCCGCACGCCCGAGCCGGCGCCCCCTGCGCACGACGTGATGCCCAGCCTCTACGGCCTCGGGCTTGGAAACTGGTCGAACATCCTGTACTTCGATTTCAGCGATGCATGAACACCTGTACCGGAATGCCGCTCCGGCACGCTGAAGAGGCCCTGCAACGATATAGAAGCTGCGTACCGGCGCCTGAGGTGCAATGACCCGACCGCTGCTTTCATCCCAGGTGATGCACTCGTTTCAAGGCTAAGCTGCATGCCGCCAACACCGGAAAGGAAGCCCGCCATGGGTCTTATCGCACGTCATTTCAAATGGTTGATGATGGTGTCCGGCGTGCTTACCGCCACCATGTTCTATGGTCTGTTCGCGCCGCAGGAGGCGCTGCAGTCGATGTTCGGCGCGTCCTTCGACGGGCAGTTGCAATCTCTGGTCATTCGCAGCTGGTCGGCACTGGTCGGGCTGATGGGCGTACTGCTGATCTACGGCGCGCTGAACGCACGACACCGGACGCTCTGCGCCGTGATTGCAGCGCTGAGCAAGGCCGTCTTCGTGTCGCTGCTGATCGTTCACGGTCAGGCGTATCTGGCCAAGGCGGCTGCGGCGGTGGTTCTGGACGTGCTGGTTATCGTGTTCACCCTGCTCTATCTGCTGAGTGCGCGACGACAGGCCGTGGCCTGACACGCGCTGGCTCGCGGCACTGTACCTTCGCTTGCATCGACGCAGCCCATGACTAGCCGGTAGTCTTCTTTTTGTCACAGGCGTCAGCGATGCTGCTGCGCTTCGAGCAGCACCACCTGATTGCCTAGTCAGAGGCCCTTCTTGGAAACCACGGTCTTTCTCGCCGTCATCGCCGCCGCCGCCCTGCATGCCGGCTGGAACGCCCTGCTCAAGATCGGTCTCGACCGTTTCCTCACCGCCACGCTGATCCAGATAGGTGCAGGGCTGGTGGCGCTTTGCGCCTTGCCATTCGTGGCCCTGCCGCAGGCTTCGGCCTGGCCATGGATCGCGCTGTCGGCGCTGCTGCATATCGGCTACAACTTCTTCCTCGCCCGCGCCTACCAGTACGGCGACCTGGGCCAGGTCTACCCGATTGCACGAGGCAGCTCACCGCTGATGGTGGCCCTGCTCTCGCTGCTGTTCTTGCAAGACGGGCTGAGCACGATGCAGTTGCTGGGCCTGCTGGTGCTGGTGATGGGCATCTGGCTGATGGCCCTGCGTGGGGGCCAGCACAAGGCGCCACAGGGGGCGATGCTGGCCTGTGCGTTGATGACGGCACTGTTCATCGCCGGCTATACCTTGAGCGACGCCATGGGTGCCCGCGCCAATGGCGATGCGCTGAGCTATTCGCTGTGGCTGTTCACCGTCAACGGCGGGGTGATGGCGGCTGTATTGGCCATCAGCCGTGGGCCACGCGCCTTTCTGCAGCTGGGCCCGCACTGGCGTGGAGGGCTGGCCGGAGGGGCGATGTCGATGGCCGCCTACACCATCGTCATCTGGGCCATGACCCAGGCACCGGTGGCGCTGGTCTCTGCCTTGCGCGAAACCAGCGTGGTGTTCGCCGTACTGCTGGGGATGGTGCTGCTCAAGGAGGGGTTGCGGCCGATTCGCCTGGTGGCCTGCTTGGTGATCGCGGCTGGTGTGGTGGTGATGAAGTTGGCGTGAGGGGTCGCGTTGTTGCAGGTGGTGGGCTGAAGCCCACCCTACTCGACCGCTCTGGGAGCCGTTGCGGCCGATTCGCCTGGTGGCGTGCGTGGTGATCGCGGCCGGTGTGGTGGTGATGAAGTTGGCGTGAGGGGGCGTGTTGTTGCAGGTGGTGGGCTGAAGCCCACCCTACTCGACCGCTCTGGGAGCCGTTGCGGCCGATTCGTCTGCTGGCCTGCTTGGTGATCGCGGCTGGTGTGGTGGTGATGAAGTTGGCGTGAGGGGTCGCGTTGTTGCAGGTGGTGGGCTGAAGCCCACCCTACGATTGAAGCCGGGCGCCCCTACGAGGACATCTATAGGAGCGAGCCCCATCACGTAACCAGCACGGCAGGAAGCGACCAGCGCATTGGGGACGGGCTGACTCGGTATTCCGTTCGGGAACTAGAATCCCGGTTTGCAGTTCTGTTGCTCAACGGGTGTTGAGTCTTCGACCGTTTTTTCGTCATACGCCGCAGACATGCTGGTCGGGCTGACCGCCTGGACGCACGAGTTTTTTGCCCGCCAGAGGCGGCTTGCGGCACACTAGCGCCCTTCCCGAGCATCCGCTCGTTTAACTGCTCAAGAGTCCGTATGACCCGCTCCCCTTTCCGCCGCATGGCCTTCAGCGCACTGCGCCGCCTGCTGTACCTCTGGGTACGCTCGGAAACCATCAACCAGTCCGCCTTCACCCTCAAGCTCGACCGCAGCAAGCCGGTGTTCTACGTGCTGCAGCAGCCCTCTGTGAGCGACCTGGCGGTGGTCGACCGCGAATGCACCAAGGCCGGCCTGCCACGCCCGGTATTGCCGGTGGCGGTCGGGGAACACATCGAGCCTGCCGCCTTCTTCTACCTGACGCCGGAGCCGGACTGGTTCGGCCGTCAGGACAAGCGCGGCATCTCGCCGACCCTCGATCGCGTGGTCACCGCCCTCGGCCAGCATGCCGTGGACGACGCGCAGATCGTACCGGTCAGCGTGTTCTGGGGGCAGTCGCCGGACCGCGAGACCAGCCCCTGGAAACTGCTATTCGCCGATAGCTGGGCGGTGACCGGGCGCCTGCGCCGGCTGGTCAGCATCCTGATTCTCGGGCGCAAGACCCGCGTGCAGTTCTCCACGCCGATTCACCTGCGCGAGCTGGTCGAGCAGGACAAGGGCCAGGAACGCACCCTGCGTATGGTGCACCGCATCCTGCGCGTACACTTCCGCAACCAGAAGGCGGCGGTGATCGGCCCGGACGTGTCGCACCGGCGCAATCTGGTCAAAGGCCTGGTGCACGACCCGATGGTGCGCCAGGCGATTGCCGAGGAAGCCGAGCGCGAGAAGATCAGCCTGGAGAAGGCCGAAGCCCAGGCGCTGCGCTATGGCAACGAGATCGCCTCGGACTACACCTATACGGTGATCCGCTTTCTCGAACTGGTGCTCTCCTGGTTCTGGAACAAGATCTACGACGGCATCAAGGTGCACAACGTCGAAGGCGTGCGCGACATCGCCCAGGGCCACGAGGTGATCTACGTGCCCTGCCACCGCAGCCACATCGACTACCTGCTGCTGTCCTACCTGCTGTTCCGCAACGGCCTGACGCCGCCGCACATCGCCGCCGGCATCAATCTGAATATGCCGGTGATCGGCGGCCTGCTGCGCCGTGGCGGCGCTTTCTTCATGCGTCGCACCTTCAAGGGCAACCCGCTGTATACGGCGGTGTTCAACGAATACCTGCACACCCTGTTCAGCAAGGGTTTCCCGGTCGAATACTTCGTCGAAGGCGGACGCTCGCGCACCGGGCGCATGCTGCGGCCGAAGACCGGCATGCTGGCCATCACCCTGCGCAGCTTCCTGCGCAGCAATCGCCTGCCCATCGTCTTCGTGCCGGTGTACATCGGCTACGAGCGCGTGCTGGAGGGCCGCACCTACCTGGGCGAGTTGCGTGGCGCGAGCAAGAAGAAGGAGTCGATCTTCGACCTGTTCAAGGTGCTCGGCGCGCTCAAGCAGCGTTTCGGCCAGGTCTCGGTGAATTTCGGCGAGCCGATCAAGCTGGCTGAGTTTCTCGACCAGCAGCAGCCGGATTGGCGCCAGCAGGAGCTGGGCCCGCAGTACCGCCCGGCCTGGCTCAATGAAACCACCAATCGCCTCGGCGAGCGCGTGGCGCGTCACCTCAACGAGGCGGCGTCGATCAACCCGGTCAACCTGGTGGCCCTGGCGCTGCTTTCCACCAGCAAGCTGGCCCTGGACGACCGCGCCCTGGCGCGTGTGCTCGACCTGTACCTGGCATTGCTGCGCGCCGTGCCCTACTCGCCGCACACCACATTGCCGGAAGGCGACGGCGCGGCGCTGATCGAGCACGTCAAGGGCATGGATCTGCTGGCCGAGCAGAAGGATGCACTGGGCAAGATTCTCTATCTGGACGAGCAGAACGCCGTCCTGATGACCTATTACCGCAACAACGTGCTGCACATCTTTGCCCTGCCGGCGCTGCTGGCGAGTTTCTTCCAGAGCAGCGCGCGGATCAGCCGCGAGCAGATCCTGCGCTACGCCGGCGCGCTGTACCCGTATCTACAGTCCGAGCTGTTCATCCGCTGGGAGCAGAGCGAGCTGGAAGGCGTGATCGACCAGTGGCTGGCGGCCTTCGTCGAGCAGGGCCTGCTCAAGGTCGAGGGCGACGTGTACGTGCGCCCGGCGCCGAGCTCGCGCCAGTTCGTACTGCTGACCCTGCTGTCGCGTTCGGTGGCGCAGACCCTGCAGCGCTTCTACATGGCCATCGCCCTGCTGCTCAACGCCGGGCAGAACGCGATCAGCGCCGAGGAGCTGGAAGACCTGTGCACGGTCATGGCCCAGCGCCTGTCGATCCTGCATGGCCTGAACGCGCCTGAGTTCTTCGACAAGAGCCTGTTCCGCCACTTCATCCAGAGCCTGCTGGACCAGGGCGTGCTGCGCCAGGACGAGGCCGGCAAGCTCAGCCATCATCCGCTGCTCAGCGAACTGGCCGAAGGCGCCGCCAAGCGCGTGCTGCCGGCGGAGATTCGCCTGTCGATCCGCCAGGTGGCGCTGGATCGCAACGAGGACGAACCGGCTAGTGCATGACGCGGGTGGGATTTAGCCCACCAAGGGCTGGCATCGTGGTGGGCTGAAGCCCACCCTACGAGGCTACTAGCGCATGACGTGCATACGCCAGGTGGCGGCCTCGTAGGGTGGCTCGGGGCGCGTAGCTGTCGCTTTTTACATCCACCATGGCGAAGACTCGCTACCACCAGACGAACCTGTCACGGTTTTGGCAGTCAGTCGATAAGCCACACACCGGCAGGAGGCCCTGGCAATGATCGATTCCCTGATGTTGAGTGCTGCACGCATCACCACGCTGGCGACTGGGCAGGTACTGACCAACGCCAGCGGTTTCTTCTTCCGCCGGGATCACCGGCTGTTCCTCGTCACCAGCCGTCACGTGATGTTCGACGAGCCGAGCGGCCATCAGCCGGACAGCCTGCAGATCGAGCTGCATACCGACGCAGACAACCTGGCCAGCACCGTCAGCTTTTCCATCCCGCTGTATGACGGCGACCAGCACCTGTGGCGGCAAGGTATGGATGGCGCGGGCGAGATCGACGTGGCGGTGATCGAGCTGGATCAGACTGCCCTGCCCGACAACGGCGCTTACCAGGCCTTCACCCCGCAGCACCTGCTGCAAGCTGACGAGCATGTGGAAATCGGCTCGACGCTGCTGGTGGTGGGTTTCCCGCTGGGTTTTCAGGACACCCTGCACCGCATGCCGGTGGCGCGCCATGCCGGGCTGGCATCGTCCTTCGGTCTGCGTTTCCACGGGCTCGGCTACTTCCTCACAGACGGCCGCACCCACCGCGGCATCAGCGGCGCGCCGGTGGTCAAGCGCGCCAGCGTCGACGGCGAGCTGCCCTGGCACCTGCTGGGTATTCACTCCACCCGACTGCTTGGCGAGCGTGACGAGGATCAGGACGAAGCCCTCGGCCTGAACTGCACCTGGTACGCCGATATCCTGATGACGCTGACGGAGTGATCATTCCGGCCCTTGCTCGGATGTAAGCCTGCGGCTTTGAAAAGCATCGCGGCTGAAGCCGCTCCTACAGGTATTCACCGTCCCGTAGGAGCGGCTTCAGCCGCGAAATATTCAGCTTACGAATGTCAGCGACCCAATAAAAAACCCGCACTGCGATCACGCAGGGCGGGTTCTTTTACAGCGGTTGAAGCCTTACAGGGTGACTGCAGCCGGCTCAGGCTCGGCGGCCATTTCCACGTCCGGCGCCACTTCGATGTGCTGCAGCTCGAGACGCTCGCTGCTCCACTGACGGATGCGGTTGGTCAGTGCCAGGTCGTCGTTCAGCTTCTGACCGTAGGACGGGATGATCCCCTTCAGACGCTCTTGCCACTCAGGGGTGGCGACCTTGTCGGCGAAGGCTTTCTCGATCAGGTGCAGCATGATCGGTGCAGCGGTGGAAGCACCCGGCGAGGCGCCCAGCAGTGCGCTGATGCTGCCGTCGGCCGAGGTCACCACCTCGGTGCCGAACTGCAGCACGCCGCCCTTCTCGGCATCCTTCTTGATGATCTGCACGCGCTGGCCGGCAGTGATCAGCTCCCAATCGGCGTCCTGCGCCTCCGGGAAGTACTCGCGCAGCGAGGCCATGCGGTCTTCCTGGCTGAGCATCAGCTGACCCATCAGGTAGGTGCTCAGCGACCAGTTGTCCATGCCGGCGTTGACCATCGGCATGAAGTTGTCAGTGGTCATGCTGCTGAACATGTCGAGCAGCGAGCCGTTCTTCAGGTACTTAGTGGAGAAGGTGGCGAACGGGCCGAACAGCAGCACGTTCTCGCCGTCGATCACGCGAGTGTCGAGGTGCGGCACGGACATGGGCGGCGAGCCGACCGACGCCTTGCCGTAGACCTTGGCCAGGTGCTGGGCAACCACGTCCTGGTTACGCGTCATCAGGAACTGACCGCCGACCGGGAAACCGGCGTAGCCCTTGGCTTCTTCGATACCGGATTTCTGCAGCAGCTTGAGCGCGCCACCACCAGCGCCGATAAAGACGAAGCGCGCGTTGATGCTCTGCTCGGCGCCGTCCTTGGCCAGGTCGGCGACGATCACGCGCCAGGTGCCATCTTCATTACGCTGCAGATCGCGGACTTCGTGCTCCAGGTGCAGGCTGGCCTGCTCCTTGCCGATCAGCGAGTCGATCAGCTGACGGGTGATCTCGCCGAAGTTGACGTCGGTGCCGATGGCCATACGGGTGGCGGCGACCCTCTGCTGCGGATCGCGACCTTGCATGACCAGCGGCACCCACTGGGCGATCTGCGCGTGATCTTCGGTGAACTCCATGCCACGGAACAGGTTGCTGTGCTGCAGCGCGGCGTGGCGCTTGCGCAGGTACTCGACGTTGTCGTCACCCCAGACGAAGCTCATGTGCGGGGTGATGTTGATGAAGCTCGTGGGCTTGCTCAGCACCTCGCGCTCGACCTGGGTGGCCCAGAACTGCTTGGAGATCTCGAACGATTCGTTGATGGCGATGGCCTTGCTGATGTCGATGCCACCGTCGGCGGTTTCCGGGGTGTAGTTCAGCTCGCAGAAGGCCGAGTGGCCGGTGCCGGCATTGTTCCAGCCGTTGGAGCTCTCGCCGGCGACGCGGTCGAGGCGCTCGTAGATTTCGATGCTCCAGTCCGGCTGCAGCTCGTTGAGGTAGGTGCCGAGGGTAGCGCTCATCACGCCAGCGCCGATCAGCAGCACGTCGACGGTTTTCTCGGGCTCACGGGTTTTGGAGCAACCGATCACGCTGAGACAAAGCAGCGTCAGCAGGATTTTCTTCATGGGACAGTCCAGTTCGTCGCACGACAACGAGTGCCGCGCAGGCAAGGTTTCGGGCAGCGGCCGTTTGGGCCGCATATGGGCGATAGCCGCAGATCTGCGGCGCGGCGGGAGGAAGGGTATTTCCAGGCCTCTTGGCGGGCGTATTCCGATCGCGCCGCGTGCTGGAGCAATATGTGTGCCGCTGAAAGGATTCAGCAGTCCCTGTGCGGCTTTCTGCCACACAGCCGGCACGGGGCTGGCGGGAACTCGCCAGATCCGCGGGAGGAGCCCCTTGGAAATGGCGGAATCCCGCCCGAATCAGGCCAGCAGCAGCGGTAACAGCAAGGCGGTGCCGATGCCCAGTAGGCTCATCGCCAGGGCGGCGAAGGCGCCGCACTCCTCACCTTCCTGCAAGGCGTGCGCGGTGCCGATGGCATGGGCATTGATGCCGTAGCTCAGGCCACGGGCCGCGGGGTGATCGACGCCCGCCCAACGCAGCAGCAGCGGCCCCATGGCCGTGCCGATCACCCCGGTGAGCATGACCATCACCGCCGCCAGCGAGGCGACGCCGCCAATCTGCTCGGCCACCGGCATGGCAATCGGCATGGTCACGAACTTCGGCGCCAGGCTCATCACCACGCTCCAGTCGGCGCCCAGCGCCCAGCCGATGGCCAGGGTCAGCGCCACCGACAATACGCCGCCGGCGGTCAGGGTGATAAGCACCGGCCAGAACAACTGGCGGATGCGTTTGATGTTGTGCTGCAGCGGCACCGCCAGGGCGACGGTGGCCGGCCCCAGCAGCCAGGCGACGGGCTCGGCACCGGCGCGGTAGGTGGCGTAATCCACGCCGCACAAAAGCAAGGTGGTGACGATCAGTGTGACCGACACCAGAACCGGCTGCAGCAGCAGCCAACCACTGCGGCGATAGAGCCAGGCGGCGATCAGAAAGGCAGCCAGGGTCAGGGCGATGGCGAATAACGGATGATGAGTCAGCGGCGTCATCCCTTGCGCTCCTGACGGCGGATCAGCGTCTGCAGCAGCCAGCCGCAGAACGGTACGGTGACCAGCAGCGACAGCACCAGCGCCGTGGCGATCACCGGCAGTTCACCAAGCAGCAAATCGCTGCTGGTCATGATCCCCGAGGCCGGCACGGCCAGCAGCAGCGGCAGATATGGCAGCAAACCACCGGCAGCCTGCTGCAGCGGCTCGGGTACGGCGCCACGCCACATCAGCCAGACCGAGAGCAGCAACAGGCCGATGATCGAGGCCGGCAGCATCGGCAATAGCCAGTGATTCAGTGCCACACCGAACAACTGCAGCACTACCAGCCAGAACAGGCCACGCACCATCATGATTTCGATTCCTCCTTCTGGCGTCCCCGGCGAAACAGCGGACGCGGCTCGATAACCGAGCGACCATACAACACACTGAGTCCTTGCAGGCCCTTGAGTGCATCGTCCAGCGATTTGTCGGCGCGCACCGCGAAGGCATCGAAGCCGCACTGGCGCATGTGCGCCAGCTGGTCACGCAGCACATCGCCCACCGCGCGCAATTCGCCGCGCCAGCCCAGTCGGGTACGTAGCAGGTAGGCTTGGCTGTAGCCACGGCCATCGCGGAAACTGGGGAAGTCGATGGCGATCAGCGGCAGGCTGGCGAGAAACGGCTGCAGCGCCTCTGGCTCGTCATCCACCTGCAACAGCAGGCCGTCGGCACTCATCGCCCTGCCTTCCAGCACCTCCACGGGCTGCCGCTCACGCCAGGCCGTCAGCGGCAAGATCAGCGGCGCGTCCCCTTCAGCGTCGAGTTGCCAGGGATCATCGTCAACGATACAAGCCTGGCCCTCGACCAGACGGATCAGATTGTTCATGCCACCTCCTCGCGGCTGTAGACGCGCGCCTTGAACGGCTCCAGGCCGATGCGCTGGAAGGTGTCGAGAAAGCCCTCGCCCTCCTCGCGATGGTCGACATAGGTATGCACGATGCGTTCGATCACCTCGGGCACCTGCTCGGCGGCGAACGACGGGCCGATCACCTTGCCCAGCGCCGCCTGTTGGCCCTGGCTGCCACCGAGGGTCAGCTGGTACCACTCGCTGCCGTTCTTGTCGACGCCGAGGATGCCGATGTTGCCAATATGGTGATGGCCACAAGCGTTCATGCAGCCGGAGATGTTCAGGCTCAGCTCACCCAGATCGTGCAGGTAGTCGAGGTCGTCGAAACGCTGCTGAATGGCCTGGGCGATGGGGATCGACTTGGCGTTGGCCAGCGCGCAGAAGTCGCCACCGGGGCAGGCGATGATGTCGGTTAGCAGGCCGGCGTTGGCCGTGCCCAGCCCCGCCGCTTCGGCCTCCCGCCATAGCGCGTAGAGGTCGGCCTTGCGTACGTCGGGCAGTACCAGGTTCTGCTCGTGGGCTACGCGAATCTCGCCGAAGCCATAGCGCTCGCTCCAGTCAGCCAGCGCCTCCATCTGCTCGGCAGTGACGTCGCCGGGTGGCGCACTGATGCCCGGCTTGGTCGACAGCACCACGCTGACATAGCCCGCTACCTGATGCGCCATGACGTTGCGCGACACCCAGCGGGCGAAGGCCTCGTCGCGCGCCAGGTGGGTGCCGAAGTCGAGGTCGAGGGCGTCCTGCGGCACGTAGGCCGGTTTGTGGAAGGAGGCCGCGACGCGCTGGTACTCGTCCTCGGTCAGTTGCGCCGGCCCGTCCTTGATCGGCTGCCACTCGCGCTCCACCTCATTAGCGAAGGCCTCGATGCCGAGGGCCTTGACCAGGATCTTGATGCGCGCCTTGTACTTGTTGTCGCGCCGGCCGTAGCGGTTGTACACGCGCAGGATGGCCTCGACATAGGACAGGCAGTCCTGCCAGTGCAGGCCCTCACGCAGGGTCTGGGCGATGATCGGCGTACGCCCAAGGCCACCGCCGACCAGCACACGCAGGCGCAACTCGCCGGCCTCGTCGCGATACAGCTGCAGGCCGATGTCATGCACCTGGATCGCCGCGCGATCCTGCTCGGCGGCGCACAGGGCGATCTTGAACTTGCGCGGCAGAAAGAGGAATTCCGGGTTGACCGTCGACCACTGGCGCAGGATCTCGGCCAGCGGACGCGGATCGAGGTACTCGTCGGCGGCGACACCGGCGAAAGCCTCGGTGGTGATGTTGCGCACGCAATTGCCCGAAGTCTGGATGGCATGCATATCGTGCTCGGCCAGCCAGTCGAGGATGTCCGGCACGCGCTCCAGTTCGACCCAGTTGAACTGGATGTTCTGCCGCGTGGTGAAGTGGCCGTAACCGCGGTCGTACTCGCGGGCGATGTGCGCCAATGCGCGCATCTGCTTGGCCGACAGTGTGCCGTAGGGAATGGCTACGCGCAGCATGTAGGCATGCTTTTGCAGGTACAGGCCGTTCTGCAGGCGCAGCGGCAGGAACTCCTCTTCGCTCAGTTCATCGGCCAGGCGCCGCTGGACCTGGTCGCGGAACTGGGCCACGCGTTCGCGCA
Organism: Pseudomonadota bacterium; assembly: GCA_023431055.1. Lineage (GTDB taxonomy): Bacteria > Pseudomonadota > Gammaproteobacteria > Pseudomonadales > Pseudomonadaceae > Aquipseudomonas. The sequence goes on along the minus strand of JAEYXX010000014.1, from coordinate 26,927 downwards.
CCAGCGCGCGGTCATAATCGTCATATTGGTACATGCCGGCGGGCCTCCTGATCACGGGGCGTCGACTATGCCTGCCAGGCGTGCACCGAAAACAGCGCCAGAAAAGCCTTAAAAAACCGGATCAGATAGGTACGACAGTGTCCTGCACAGGACACTGATTGGCGTGGCGCGATGTCGCAGGGCGGTATCTGGATCGCTCGACATGAAGGCTCATGACCTCAGAAATGGCGCGGTCTGGCGGCCTGCGTGGCACTTTTCCCTGCGTTCGACGTAATCATCTGATCCGCTTTTTTATCGAAAACCTGAGTCTGTTTTGTAAACAGCCCCACTCGGATCATGGCGCCAGCCTGAATAAACGCCTGATGAGGGCAACGACATGACCGATCTGATCCCCGTGCGCGCCGTCGAGAGCATCGACCCGGCCAAGCCCATTCGCCTGACCCCGGCCCAGGCCGGCGGCCCAATCCACACGCGCAGCTTCACCGGGCGCTTTCGTAACCTGCGCCTGCTCGGTGCCGGCCTGCTGTTTCTGCTGTTCTTCGGCACCGCCTGGATCGATTGGAACGGCCGCCAGGCCGTGCTTTGGGACCTGGAGAATCGCCAGTTCCATATCTTCGGCGCGACCTTCTGGCCACAGGATTTCATCCTGCTCTCGGCGATCCTGATCATCGCCGCCTTCGGCCTGTTCTTCATCACCGTGTTGGCTGGCCGCGTCTGGTGCGGCTACGCCTGCCCGCAGAGCGTATGGACCTGGGTGTTCATGCGCGTGGAGCAGATCACCGAGGGCGACCGCGGCCAGCGCATCAAGCTCGACGCCGCGCCCTGGTCGCTGCAAAAACTGGCCCGGCGCAGCGCCAAGCACGGCCTGTGGCTCGCGGTCAGCCTGGTCACGGCCCTGGCCTTCGTCGGCTACTTCACTCCGGTGCGCCAACTGACAGTGGACCTGGCGACCTTCGAAGTCGGTGCCACCACGGCGTTCTGGGTACTGTTCTTCACTGCTGCCACCTACATCAACGCCGGCTGGCTGCGCGAAAAGGTATGCCGCGACATGTGCCCCTACTCGCGCTTCCAGAGTGTGATGTTCGACAGCGATACGCTGATCATTTCCTACGACGCCGCGCGTGGTGAAAATCGTGGTCCACGGCGCAAGGACGCCGACTACAAGGCCGAAGGCCTGGGCGACTGCATCGACTGCACCATGTGCGTGCAGGTCTGCCCGACCGGCATCGACATCCGCGACGGCCTGCAACTGGATTGCATCGGCTGCGGCGCCTGCGTCGATGCCTGTGACAGCATCATGGACAAGCTCGGCTATGACCGCGGCCTGGTGCGCTACAGCTCGGAGAACGAGCTGGCCGGCGGCAAGACCCGGTGGCTGCGCCCGCGCCTGGTCGGCTATGCGGCCATGCTGCTGGTGATGATCGGCGCCTTCGCCTGGGCGCTGGCCGAACGCCCGCTGATCTCGCTGGACGTGACCCGCGACCGCGGCCTGTTCCGCGAGAACTCGCTGGGCCAGATCGAGAACATCTACAGCCTGAAGATCATCAACAAGACCCAGCAGCCGCGCAGCTATGCCATCGATCTGGTCGACGCCGGCGACTTCGAGCTGCACGGCCCACGCACGCTGAACCTGGCGCCGGGGGAGATTCGTGATCTGCCGGTCAGCGTCGCGCTAACGGCCACGCACAACGCTGCCGGCCCGCAAACCCTGCATTTCGAGGTACGCGACCAGGCAGATGCGGGCAGCCGCGTCAGCACCAAGAGCACCTTCCTCGCGCCGCTGCGCTAGCGCTTCGCCCCGAGGCGGGGCTCCTACAGTTGCTCTCAAATCCGTGTAGGAGCCGCGCCCCGCGGCGAATGGGCCACCAGAGCCGTAGCCCGGATGCAATCCGGGGCGGTTCGAGATCCTTCCCCGGATTGTGTCCGGGCTACGGTTGCCACAACCGAGATACGTCCCCCTTCACGAGGCACTGCCATGTCTGCCGCTCACCCCGTAAAGTGTTCACCCGTACCCTTTGCGGCGGTGAACCAGGACAGGATGAAACGCTACGAAAAATTTGCCGACGAGATCGCCGAGCTGATCCGTACCGGCGTGCTCGGCCCCGGCGAGAAGGTGCCCTCGGTGCGCCATGCCAGCCGCACCTATGGCGTCAGCCCCTCCACCGTGTTCCAGGCCTACTACCTGCTGGAGGATCGCGGCCTGATCCAGGCACGCGCGCGTTCCGGCTACTTCGTGCGCGAACACGCCAAACGCCCGCTGCACGAGCCTGAGCTGACCACCCACGCGGCGCAGACCACCGAGGTGGACGTCAGCGAGCTGGTGTTCTCCGTGCTCGCCTCGCTGAAGGACCCGCACACCGTGCCCTTCGGCTCGGCGTTCCCCAGCCCCGATCTGTTCCCGCTGCCGCGTCTGGCCAAGAGCATGGCGCACGCGCTGCGCATGCTCTCGCCGCACGAGATCATCGCCGACATGACCGCCGGCAACGCCGACCTGCGCCGTCAGATCGCCCTGCGCTACATGGTCAGCGGCGTGATGCTGCCAATGGAGGAGCTGGTGATCAGCAACGGCGCCATGGAGGCGCTCAACCTCTGCCTGCAGTGCGTGACCCAGCCCGGCGATCTGGTGGCCATCGAGTCACCGACCTTCTACGCCTGCCTGCAGGTGCTGGAGCGGCTGCAGCTAAAGGCCGTGGAAATCCCCGTACACCCGCGCGAGGGCATCGACCTGGGCGCCCTGTCGGCGAGTCTGAAGCAACTGCCGATCAAGGCCTGCTGGTTCATGACCAGCCTGCAGAACCCGCTCGGCGCCAGCATGAGCGAGACCAAGAAGCAGGCGCTGTACGACCTGCTGGTCGAACATCAGGTGCCGTTGATCGAAGACGACGTGTACGCCGAGCTGTACTTCGGCAGCCACCCACCCAAGCCGGTGAAGAGCTTTGACCGTGAGGGGCTGGTGATGCATTGCAGCTCCTTCTCCAAGAGCCTGGCGCCGGGTTATCGCATCGGCTGGGTGGCCGGCGGGCGCTATGCCGAGCAGATCGCCCGACTGAAGCTGATGACCACCATCTCCCCGTCGGTGCCAGCGCAGGCGGCACTGGCCGACTACCTGCAGCACGGCGGCTACGACCGCCACCTGCGCAAACTGCGCCACGCCCTGGAAATGCAGCAGAGCGCGATGCTCGCCTCCGCCGCCCGACACTTTCCCGCCAGCACGCGGGTCACAAGGCCTTCGGGCGGCTACTTCCTCTGGTTCGAATTCCCCGAGCGCCTGGACTCGCTACAACTGCTGCGCCTGGCGTTGGCCCAGGGCATCAGCCTGGCGCCGGGGCCGATCTTCTCCGCCAGCCAGGGCTTTCGTCACTGCGCGCGGCTGAACTACGGTCACCCGTGGAACCCGCGCAGCGAACAGGCCATGGAGGTGCTCGGGCGCTTGGTGGCGGGGTTGCTCTGACGCCACCGTGTGTGCCCTCGTAGGGTGGATGACGCTGTTTTCATCCACCACCTGGCACCCAAGGTGGATCGGTGAAGCGTGATCCCCTACTCCCAGGTTGCAGGATTGTTGTAGCCCGGATGAAATCCGGGGCCGGAGCAAGGATCACCCCGGATTGCATCCGGGCTACGGTCTACACGGTGCGCTGCGTAGGGTGGATGACGCTTTTCTCATCCACCGCCTGACACCCACGGTGGATAGATGAGGCGTGATCCACCCTACTCCCTGGCTGCAGGGTTGTTGTAGCCCGGATGAAATCCGGGGGCCGGAGCAAAGATCACCCCGGATTGCATCCGGGCTGCGGTCTACACAATGCGCTGCGTAGGGTGGATGACGCTTTTCTCATCCACCGCGTAACACCCCCGGTGGATCGGTAAGGCGCGATCCACCCTACCGACTGGCTACTTCCACCAGTACTCCACCTGCACGCCGAAGTTGGAGCCGTTGCGTGCGCTGCCGAAGGCGCCGTTCTCGGATAAGGCCGAGCCGTCGGCCAGCAGGTTGGCGGCCTGTTGCGCGGCGCGGTTCCAGCTGGCGTAGGTGTAGTACAGGCGAATTTCCGGACGTTCCCAGAAACCGGGGCCGGCTGGCGACCAGGTCGGGGCGATGGTGAACTTGGTCAGCTTGCGCGTACCACCGGGCGCCTCGACCTGGTCGCGGCCGATCTCACCGACCAGCTTGAACTGCTCGGTGAAGGCATAGCTGGTGCGGCCACCGACGGACAGCCAGTTCTGGTCCGCACCGTCCGGGCGCTTGTCCTTCTGGTAGACCAGCTGCACCTGACCACCGAGACGCGGGGTCATCTGGAAGTCGAAATATTCCACCAGGCGCCAGCTGCGATTGCTGCTGTCGAGCGTCGGGTCGCCGGTGTAACCCAGACCGGTACCCGGCCCGCGCCCGTATTGCAGGGCGACGGTGTTGACCCCGCCGAGGAAGTCCTGCTGTTTGTGTTGTGCGCTCACCGCCCAGCCGCTGTTGGCGTCGGTGCTGTCCGGCTTGTCGATGTAGCTGACGCCCACTTCCAGCTCGCCGCCGGGGTTGACCTGGAAGCCGCCGACGTTGAAATCGTGGCGGTTGATGTAGGGCTCCTGATCGTAGTTGTCCTTGCGCGAGAACACGTAGCTGTACTTGAGGTCGCCGATTTTCATCTCATCGATACCGAAACCGGTGGCGCTCTGGTTCCAGTAGTAGAAATCGGAGATGTGGATGTCGTTCCGCTTGTAGAAGCGGCGCCCGGCCCACAGCGAGCCGCCGTTGAGTGCCGGCATGTTGCTCCACTCGGCGTACATCTGGTTCATCCGTGCGAAGCCGTAGTCGCCGGTGAACTTCGGGGTATGACCATACTGGTTGTAGAGCTGGGCCATGCCCTCGACGCTGATCACCGAGCCGTCGTCCAGGCGAAACAGGTCCTGACGCAGGTCCAGCTCGACGTAATGCTCGCACTCGTTACCCAGACGATACTTGGACTGCGCGCCCGGGAGCTGGAAACACTGCTGCGTGCCCCCGGTATCCGCGCCGCCGATACCGCTGCGCACGTAGCCGCTGAACTCGACAGCCTGTGCCTGCGCTGTGGCCAAAGCCAGTGCCAGCAGGCAGGGAACGCCGACAGAACAGGTGAGGGTTTGCTGTGTGGTCTTCATCGTTGCTCCTGATTGTTTTTATTGAGCGATGCTGCGGATAACCGCCGCAGCGACGGTTGTTTTCATTGCCTTGATACACCTAGTAGCCCGGAAGCAATCCGGGGTTTATTGGGCAGCCCCCGGATTGCATCCGGGCTACGCGGCTAACCGAGCTTGAACTGGGCCACCTTGTTGTCAGTGGCCTGGCGCTTTCCCGGGCGCAGACGCTCGCCGCTGGCGGCGTCGAACAGCAGCACGCGCGCCGGATCGAACTGCAGATCGAGACTGGCGCCGGCCCGCGCCGCGGCGTCCGGCGCCAGGCGGCAGCACACCTTAGTCTGATTGAGGCTGACGAACACCAGGGTGTCCGGACCGGTCGGCTCGACCACCTCGACCTCGGCGCGCAGGCTCGGCTGCGCTGCAGCGGCGCCTGCCAGCTGGATCTGCTCGGGACGCACGCCGAGCACCAGCTCGCGCCCTTCCAGCTCCGCCGCCGCGCCCAGCGGCAGCTCGCAGCGCGCCTGACCCGAGTCGAGCAAACCGAAGCACTGGCCATCACGCACCTGCGTGCGCAGCGGGACGAAGTTCATCGGCGGCGAGCCGATAAAGCTGGCGACGAACTGGTTGGCCGGGTCGTTGTAAATCTCTTGCGGGGTGCCGAACTGCTGGATGATACCGTCCTTCATCACCGCCACCTTGTCGCCCAGGGTCATGGCCTCGATCTGGTCGTGGGTGACGTACACCGTGGTGGTCTTCAGGCGCTGGTGCATCAGCTTGATCTCGGTGCGCATTTCGACCCGCAGCTTGGCATCGAGGTTCGACAAAGGTTCGTCGAACAGGTAGATCTTCGGCCGCCGCGCCAGCGCCCGGCCCATGGCCACGCGCTGCTGCTGGCCGCCGGAGAGCTGGCCGGGCTTGCGCGTCAGCAGATGCTCGATCTGCAGCAGCTTGGCCACGCGCGCTACCTCCGCCTCGATCTCGGCCGGCGGCATCTTGCGCATCTTCAGGCCGAAGGCGATGTTGTCCTTCACCGTCATGGTCGGGTACAGCGCGTAGGACTGGAACACCATGGCGATGTCGCGATCCTTCGGGCTCATGCCGCTGATGTCGGCGCCGTCCACCAGAATCGCCCCGCCGCTGATACTTTCCAGGCCGGCGATGCAGTTCATCAGGGTGGATTTGCCGCAGCCGGAGGGGCCGACCAGGATCAGGAACTCGCCGGAGTCGATGGCCAGTTCGATGTTCTTCAGGGTATCCGGCAAGCCGCTGCCGTAGGACTTGTTGACGTTGCGCAGTTCGAGGGTAGCCATGGTTATTACCTCAACCTTTGACGGCGCCGGCGGTGAGGCCGCGCAGGAAGTATTTACCGGCCAGGATGTAGACCAGCAGCGTGGGCAGCCCGGCGATCATCGCCGCGGCCATATCGACGTTGTATTCCTTGGCCCCGGTGCTGGTGTTGACCAGGTTGTTCAGCGCCACGGTGATCGGCTGGGTGTCGCCGCTGGCGAACACCACGCCGAAGAGGAAGTCGTTCCAGATCTGGGTGAACTGCCAGATCAGGCAGACCATGATGATCGGCACCGACATCGGCAGCAGGATGCGCCCGAAGATGGTGAAAAAGCCCGCACCGTCGAGCCGTGCGGCGCGCACCAGCGCCTCGGGAATGCTCACGTAGAAATTGCGGAAGAACAGCGTGGTGAAGGCCAGGCCGTAGACCACGTGCACCAGCACCAGGCCTTCGGTGGTATTGGCCAGGCCGAGCTTGCCGAGGGTGAAGGACGCCGGCAGCAGGATCACCTGGAACGGCAGGAAGCAGCCGAACAGCAGCAGGCCGAAGAACAGCTGCGAGCCGCGAAAGCGCCACATGGCCAGCACGTAGCCGTTCAGCGCACCGAGCAGCGTGGAGATCAGCACCGCCGGGATGGTGATCTTCACCGAGTTCCAGAAGTAGCCGCCGACGCCGTCCCAGGCCTTGACCCAGCCGATCAGGGTAAACACGTCGGGGATCGACAGCAGGTTGCCGCTGCGAATGTCGTCGGGGGTCTTGAAGCTGGTCAGCAACATCACCAGCAGCGGCACCAGGTACACCGCGCAGGCCAGGATCAGGGTGGCGTGGATGGCCAGGCGGCTGAGGCTGAAGGCCCTCACCCGGGGTACGGGGCGCGGCGCCAGGCGCGCATCGAGCACGGAATCAGTCATGGCGTTTGCCTCGCAGTTCGGAATACAGATACGGCACCAGAATCGCCAGCACCGCGCCGAGCATCAGCATCGCGCTGGCGGCGCCGAGGCCCATCTGGCCGCGGGTGAAGGTGTGGGCGTACATGAACATCGCCGGCAGGTCGGAGGCGTAGCCGGGGCCACCGGCGGTCATCGAGGCGACCAGGTCGAAACTCTTGATGGCGATATGCGCGAGGATCATCAGCGCACTGAAGAACACCGGCCCGAGGCTCGGCAGGACGATGCGCAGGTAGATGCTCGGCAGGCTGGCGCCATCGACCTGGGCGGCGCGGATGATCGACTGATCGACGCTGCGCAGCCCGGCGAGGAACAGCGCCATGACGAAGCCCGAGGACTGCCACACGGCGGCCATCACCAGGCAGTAGACGACGCGATCCGGGTCCACCAGCCAGTCGAAGCGAAAGCCCTCCCAGCCCCAGTCACGCAGTAATTTGTCCAGGCCCAGGCCGGGGTTGAGCAGCCACTTCCAGGCGGTGCCGGTGACGATCATCGACAGCGCCATGGGGTAGAGAAAGATGGTGCGAATAAAGCCTTCGCGGCGGATGCGCTGGTCCAGCAGCACCGCCAGCAGCACGCCGATGGCCAGGCTGATGGCGATGAACAGGCCGCCGTAGACCAGCAGGTTCTGGCTCGCCACCCACCAGCGGTCGTTGTCCCACAGCCGCGCGTACTGCTGCAGCCCGACGAAGTTGTAGCTGGGCATAAAGCGCGAGTTGGTGAACGACAACAGGAAGGTCCAGCCGATGTAGCCGTAGAAGCCCACCAGCACGATGACCATGCTCGGCGCCAGCACCAGCTTGGGCAGCCAGCGCTGCAGGGCATCCAGCGGCGAGGCTTTGGCGAGGACTGCGTTTGAACTCATGTAGATGAACTCCGTATTGCGAACTTCTTGCGTAGCCCGTAGGGCGGGTGCAACCCGCCATCCGCCGCCAATGCGAAAGACAGCGCTGCGGTACGCGGCGCGGCCGATCCCGCGGTGCGTACCGGGGCACGCACCTGGGTCAGTAAGAGAAACCGGCGGGTTGCACCCGCCCTACGGCAAGGGCCGGCTACGCGGCCCCGTCGCTTACTGCACCGCCTGAATCGCCGCCGCCAGTTGCTGGGCGGCGCGCTTGGGATCGGCCTTGGGATCGTTGAAGAAGTTGGTCACCACGTCGAATACCGCGCCCTGCACGTAGCTGGACGCGGCCATGCCGTGGGCCAGGCTCGGCTGCAGACCGCCATCGGCAGCGGCCTCCTTGAAGTCGGCCATGGACTTCTGCGCGCAGGCGTCGAAGCTGCTCATGTCCTGGTCCATCCGCACCGGGATCGAGCCCTTGTTCTGGTTGAAGAACTCCTGGAACTCGTTGCCCATCACCGTGCGCGCCAGGTCTTCCTGGGCCTTGCGGTTGTCGGCATTGCTCAGCTTGAACATCGCCAGCGAGTCGATGTTGAAGGCGAAGCTGCCCTGGGTGCCGGGGAAGGCCAGGCACTGGTAGTCCTTGCCGGCGACCTTGCCGGCGGCAGTCCATTCGCTCTTGGCCCAGTCGCCCATGATCTGCATGCCGGCCTTGCCGTTGATCACCATCGCGGTGGCGCTGTTCCAGTCGCGCCCGGCGGCATCGGCATCGATATAGCCGCGCAGCTTCTGCAGGGCGGCGAACACCTCGACCATCTTGTCGCCGGTCAGGGTGGCGCGGTCCTGCTCGACGAAGGCCTTGCGAAAGCCCTCGGGGCCGAGAATGCTGAACGCCAGGTCCTCGAACACGGTGCCGTCCTGCCAGGGCTGGCCGCCGTGGGCGATGGCGATGAAGCCGGCCGCCTTGAGCTTGTCGGCAGCGGCGAAGAATTCGTCGAGGGTGGTCGGCGGCGTGGCGCCAGCCTTTTCGAACACTTGGGGGTTGATCCACAACCAGTTGACCCGATGCACGTTGACCGGCACCGCCACGTAGTCGCCCTGGTACTTCATCACGTCCACCACCTGCGGCGGCAGCAGGTCATCCCACTTCTGCTCGGCAGCCACGTCGTTGAGGTCGGCAAGCAGGCCCAGCTCGCCCCACTCCTGGATGTCCGGGCCCTTTATCTGGGCGGCGGCAGGCGGGTTGCCGGACACCGCGCGGGCCTTCAGCACGGTCATGGCCGCTTCACCACCACCACCGGCCACGGCGAAATCCTTCCACTTGTGGCCCTGGGCTTCGACCAGTTTCTGCAGGGTATCGGCAGCGCGTTTTTCACCACCGGAGGTCCACCAGTGCAGCACTTCGACTTCACCGGCAGTAGCGGACAGGGGCAGCAGAACAGCGAGGGAGATGGCACAGGACAGGCGAGAGATCGCTTTCATGGGATAAGACACCTTGTTGTTGTTATTCGCGGGCAAGTCGTGGTGCTTGCATTACGAACGAGTCTACCCAGCCCCCAGAGCCCTTGGGGTAACAAAGGGTATTGGATAGTCACCAGGTCGTTACAAAGCGCCGCGAGGCAGTGACATGCGGTGCGGCGGCGCGCGCGCTGCAGTTGTGCGGCGCGGCTCACGGCGGCGCTCAACGGCTCTGGCGCGGCAGCCAGAGGGTAACGCGCAGCCCGCCATCGCGCAGGTTACGCAGGCTCAGCTCGCCGCCATGGCTGTGCGCCAGGTTGCGCGCAATACCGAGCCCCATGCCGTAGCCCTGTTGCTGGCTGGCCAGACGAAAATGCGGCTCGAACACTTGCTCGAGCTTCTGCTCGGGCACGCCCGGCCCCTCGTCATCGACATGCAGGACGAACGCCTCGGCGTCATCCTCGATGTGCAGGTGTGCGCGCTCGCCGTACTTCAGGGCGTTGTCCAGCAGGTTGCCGATGCAGCGGCGCAAGGCCAGCGGCTTGCCGGGATACAGATCACGCGCTGCGCCATCGAGGGTCACGCGGCCCGTGCCGAGGTAGGGTTCGATCAACCCGTGCAGCAGGTGATTGAGGTCGACCGGCTCGATGTTCTCGTGGATGTCGGTGTCCTTCACGCATTGCAGTGCGCCTTTGACCAGCAGCTCGAGGTCATCCAGATCGCGCCCGAATTTATTTTGCAGGCTTTCGTCGTCGAGCAGCTCGACGCGCAGGCGCAGGCGCGTGATGGGCGTGCGCAGGTCGTGGGAAATGGCGCTGAACAGCTGGCTGCGTTCGGTCAGGTAACGGCTGATGCGCTCGCGCATGGCGTTGAAGGCACGCGCCACCTCCACCACCTCGCGGCCCCCGCCTTCGGCCACCGGCTCCACTTCCGCCCCCAGCGACAGGTGCCGCGCAGTGCGCGCCAGACGCTTGAGCGGACGGCTCTGCAGGTGCACCAGCAAGCCGATGAACAGCAGCAGAAAAACACTGGTCAGGAGAATGAACCACAGCTGCTGGGCAGGCAGAAAAGGCTCCTCCAGGCTGGTATAAGGCTCGGGCAGCAGCGAGGCGATGTACAGCCACTCCCCCGGGGCCAGCTGGATCTGCGTCACCAGCACCGGCGGGTTGAGCGGCTCCAGGGTCAGTGCATAGTGCGCCCAGGAGCGCGGCAGCTCATCGAGCTTCAGGCCGCCGTTGAAGATCAGCAGATCGTCCGGCCTGACGAATGTCACCGAGATATCCGCGGCGTTGCCCAGCGCCTGACGCAGCACCTCGGTGACTGCCTCGGTCACCGCCTGCTTGCGTGGCGTGGCCGGCAGCAGCTTCATCTGCAACGGACGGTCGTTGAGGCTGACCACGAAGCGCGTGCCGCCCATGCTGCGCAACTGGTCGAGCACCAACGGCCGGTAATTTACCGGCAGGGAACGAAAGTAACGCACGCTGGCCGACATCGAATGCGCCAGGCTGCGCGCCGTGGTCACCAGGCCTTCGAGCTGGGTGGCGCGCAACTGCGACAGCCAGATCACACTGGACAGCGTCTGCGCCGCGAGTATCGCCAGCAGGGTGAGCAGCAGCATGCGCCCGAGCAGGGAACGCGGCAGCGGCAACCAGCGCCTTGGCTCAACGGCCATCGCCAGCCTGCACGCTGACGGTCGCCGCCAGTTGATAACCGCTGCCACGCACGGTGCGGATCAGCCGCGGCGGCTTGTCGGTATCGCGCAGGCGCTGGCGCAGCCGGCTTACCGCCATGTCGACGATGCGCTCCAGCGGCATCACCTCACGGCCACGGGTGGCATTGCCGATGGTGTCACGGTCGAGAATCTGCTGCGGGTGATCGAGAAACAGCTTGAGCAAGGCGAAGTCGGCGCCGGAGAGAATCACCTCCTCGCCGTCGCGATGGAACAGGCGGTGGCTGACCATATCCAGACGCCAGTCATCGAAAGCCAGCACCTCGCCGCTGCGCTCCTGGCTGAATTGCGCGCGGCGTAGCAACGCCTTGATTCGCGCCAGCAATTCGCGCGGGCTGAACGGCTTGCCGAGGTAATCATCGGCGCCCAGCTCCAGGCCGATCACGCGGTCGGCCTCGTCGGAGCTGGCGGTGAGCATGATCACCGGCACCTGGGCGAAGCGTTGGTGTTCACGCACCCAGCGGCACAGGCTGAAACCGTCCTCGTCGGGCAGCATCACATCGAGGATGACCAGGTCGGCCGACTCCGCACACAGGCTCTGGCGAAAGGCGGCGCCATCGGCCACGGCGCGCACCTGAAAGCCGACGCGGCTCAGGTAGGTCTCGAGCAGTTCACGTATTTCCTGGTCGTCATCGACCAACAGAATCGATTTGCCGGGCTGGCTCATGGTCCGCAACCTTTGTTGTTATGGCCGTGTAGCCCGGATGAAATCCGGGGGGTCTATCAAGGGATCTCCCGGATTGCATCCGGACTACGCTCCGACGCCTGTTGCAAGGCCACGCCGGCGCCGATCAGGCCGGGGTACTCGGCCGTCACCAGCCACACCGGAATGCCGTCAAGGTAATGGCTCATGCAGCCCTTGTCGCGCAAACTCTTGGCAAAACCACTGGCGAGAAAACGCTCGGCAAAACGCGGCACCACACCGCCGACGATGTAGACGCCGCCACGCGCGCCCAGCGTCAGCACATTGTTGCCGGCAACGCGCCCGAGCCAGACGCTGAACTGCTCCAGCACCTCGGCAGCCACCGGCTCGCCGGCCAGGCCGGCAGCACTGACCGCAGCCGGCGTATCGTGCTGCGGCGGCTGGCCATCCAGCTCGCAGATGGCCCGATACAGCACCAGCAGGCCATTGCCGCTGAGCACGTCCTCGGCGCGTACATGGCCCAGTTGCCGATAAAGAATCTGCCAAAGCTCGGCCTCACGCGGGCTGCCGATGGGCAGGTCGACATGCCCACCCTCGCCCGGCAACACCAGCCAACGCCCGTCAGCCTGCTCCAGCAACGTTCCAACACCCAGGCCGGTACCGGCACCGATCACCAGCACCGGACGATCTGCCTGCGCCTGCCCCTCGCACACCACTACCCGCTCATGCTCGGCCAGACGGGTCATGCCCAGGGCCATGGCGGAGAAGTCGTTGATCATCAGCAAGCGGTCGATCTGCAATGCCTCGCAGAACGCCGTACGGTCGATACGCCAGTGATTGTTGGTGAAGCGGAACAGGTTGCCGCTGACCGGCCCGGCGCAGGCCAGGCACACCGAGCCGATGGACCCCAGCGGCAGCCCCTGGGCGTGCAGATAGGCGACGATGGCCTGTTCCGGCCCTGCGAAATCGGCGGTCGGCAGAACCTGCACCGCCTCCAGTTGCTCGTCACGCCACAGGGCAAAGCGTGCGTTGGTACCACCGATATCGCCGACCAGAGCCAGTTTCACGAGAATGTCTCCTGAGCGAAGGCCGTTCGCTGATCGGCAACTGCAGAAAAGTGAGGATGCATGGCATCGACTCCAAACCCGAATTATTTTTGTAGTTCAGACAACGCGCACCACAATAAACCCGAATATAACGCCTATCAAGCCAGCCAAAGTTGTAATAACAACAATATTTAATGCCAACCCATAGCCCTCGACCCGCACAACAGATTCAGCCCTCGGCATGATCCCGGACAATATCGGCGGCGTTGCTGCGACCTAGACTCGCACCGGCGCATGGCGGGTTTCACCCGCCCTACTGGTCATCCGCATGGAGAGCTGCAGCATGTCACCCGATATCGTCATCGTTGGCGCCGGCCCGGCCGGTCTTTGCCTGGCTCGTGCCCTATCCGGAAAGGGTCTGTCCATCGTGGTGCTGGAGCGACAGGCCGAGCAGGCACTGGCCAAACCGGCTTTCGACGGCCGTGAGATCGCCCTTACCCATGGCTCGCAGGCGCTGCTCGAACGCCTCGGCCTGTGGGCACGCTTGCCCGGCGAAGACATCGCCGTGCTGCGCGACGCCCAGGTGTTCAACGGCCCTTCGCTGTTCGCCCTGAAGATTCGCGCCGAACAGGCCGGTGCCGAGCGACTCGGCCATCTGGTGGCCAACCAGGCCATTCGCCGCGCCGCCTATCAGGCGGTCAGCGACTGCGCCGATGTGCAATTGCTGTGCGAAACCAGCGTGCGCGCCATCGAGCAACGCCAGAACGAGGTGAAACTGGTGCTGCAGGACGGTCAGGTGCTGCAGCCACGCCTGCTGGTCGCCGCCGACAGCCGCTTCTCCGAGACGCGCCGCCAGCTCGGCATCGGCGCGCAGCTCAAGGACTTCGGCAAGAGCATGCTGGTATGCCGCATGCAGCACGAGCAGGATCACCAGCAAATCGCCTGGGAATGGTTCGGCTACGGCCAGACCCTGGCCCTGCTACCGCTCAATGGCCGGCAGTCGTCGATGGTCCTCACCCTGCCACCGCGCGAGATCGAGCGCCTGCAAAAGCTCGACGAAACCAGCTTTGCCCGCGAAATGGAAAAGCGCTTCGACCGCCGCCTCGGCGCCATGCAACTGGCCAGCAGCCGCCACGCCTATCCGCTGGTGGGCGCGTACGCACGACGCATGGTCGGCAACCGCTGCGCCCTGCTCGGCGATGCCGCCGTGGGCATGCACCCGGTCACCGCACACGGCTTCAACTTCGGCCTGATCGGCGTACAACTGCTCAGCGACGCACTGCTCGACGCTCATGGCAAACGCCAGGACATCGGTGCGCCTGCGCCACTGGCGCGCTACGAGCGCCAGCTGCGCCTGGCCACCTGGCCGTTGTACCAGGCCACCAACCTGCTGGTGGAGCTGTACACCAACGATCGCCTGCCCGCTCGCCTGCTACGCGGCGCAGGTCTGCGCGTGGCTCAGGGCCTGCTGCCGCTGAAGAAGGGCATCGCCCGGCACCTGACGGCTCGCGCCTGATGAATCACACCCACTGATCGTTACGCTTGCGCCGCACCCGCAACATGGTCGGCAGGATCAGGCCGAGCAACAGCCCGGCACCGGCGATGCTGCCGCCATAAGCCATGTAGCGCATCAGCACCTGCTGCTGCTCCTCGCCAAGCTGCGCCTGGGCATCGCGCAGCTGCGAGCGGGTGGTGGTCAGCTCGGCATCCAGCGCGCCGCGGGCGGCCTGTAGCTCGTCGATCAGTTTCTTGCGCGAGTCCAGGGTTTCCTGCATGCCCTGCACACGCACCTTCCAGGCATCGTCGATGCCCTTGAGCTCGGCGCTGAGGTCGGCGACCTTCTGCTCCAGTTGCGGCAGGCGCTCGGCCTGGCCAGGCACCGATTGCAGGTCGCGGCTGGGAATCCACACCGTGTTGCCACTTTCACTGCGCACCTGGCTGTAGTCGCCCTGGGTGCGCAACAACTCCACTTTTTCCCCGGAGGTCAGGGTGCCAACGATGCGATAGCCATCAGTGGGGCCGCTGCGCACATAGGTGTTTAGGCTGTCGCTGACCCAGCGCTGATTGCTGGCGGCCTCTTCGGCCAAGGCCGGTTGTGCGCCGCCGAGCAGGCCACCGAGCAGCAGGCAGGCGCCGAGAAGGCGGGATTGAAGTGGAGCGTAAGGAGATAAGAACATGGGGCGATCTTCACATGGCAGTCAGACGAACCCGGCGAACGGGATGAACGATGACGGCCCCATGCATGAGCATGATCCAGACAGGTTCAGCGACGAAGACGCCACACTAGCGGCCAATAGCCATCTATTCCTGTCGGTACGGGCCGACAGCAGACAGACATTGCAGCGTTGCTTCGAGTTCATTCGAAGCGGGCGATGCTGGATGGACGGAAGCCCGGCCCAGCCGTCATGGCGCTCGACGAAGGCAGCAAAGTCTGCCAATAACACCGGCCGCCAGGGTGGTTACCTCTGAAACTGATGGCACCGCAGGTAATTCTTCGACCGCCATCAGTGTTGCCAGTGTGCCTCGCTGGCCAGACGCTCAGCCATGAAATCCAGCAGTAGGCGCATGGCCGGCAGCATCTGCCTGCGCGTGCCGTACAGGGCGTGGATGCCAAGTTCTGCCGGCTGATAATCCGGCAATAGTTGGATCAGGCGCCCTTCGCGCAACAGCGCATCCACCGAATACAGCGGCTGCAGACTGATGCCGCCACCCGCCAACGCGGCCTCCAGCAGCACCATCGACTCATTGGCGCTAAGGCTGCCGGACACCGACACCGCACTGACCTCGCCCTGATGTTCGAACTCCCACAGGCTGCGACCGAAATAGGCGTAGGCCAGGCAGTTGTGCCGTGCCAGGTCCTCCGGGCGCTGCGGTGTACCCTGTCGCGCCAGATATTCCGGGCTGGCGCAGACCACTGAGCGACACACCGCCAGACGCCTGGCGATCAGATTGGGGTCGAGCTGGTTGGTGATACGCAGCGCCAGGTCGATGCGCGCCTCGACCAGATTGACCGCCTCGCTGCCCACCAGTAGGTCGACACTGACCTGGGGATAGCGCTCGGTGAAAGCTTGCAGCGCATGCACCAGCCAGGCCTGGGCGAAGGACTGGCTACAGGTGATGCGCAAGGTACCGCGCGGCGTGTCATCCAGGCCCTGGCCGAGCGCCTGCATACGCTCGGCCAGCGCCAGCAGTTCGCGGCACTGCGGCAGCATCTGCTCGCCAGCGGCGGTCAGGCTCAGACGCCGCGTGCTGCGGTGCAGCAGGCGCACGCCGGCCCAGCTCTCCAGCTCGGCGAGATAGCGCGAGACCATGGCCCGCGACATGTCCAGAGCCTCGGCCGCAGCGGTTTGACTGCCGCGCTCCAGCACCTCGACGAAAACCCGTGCAGCTGTCAGTCGATCCATGATGATTCGCTCGATTCACGCAATGAACATGGCCAGCTTACGGGGCTTTTAGCTCGCCAGATAGCACATAAGATGCGCGACTCTCACCTGCCTGGAGATCCTCATGTCTTTCGCCACCCGTTTCATCGCCGGCCTTGGTCTGCTCGCTGCAGCCGGCAGCGTGCTCGCCCAGCCGCTGACCCTGGACACCTACAACCCACGCGACGCCGCCGTGTTCCCGGTCAGCTCGACCCTGATCACTGGCGAGAAGGACGCGATCCTGGTGGACGCGCAGTTCTCCAACCGGGAGGCCGAGGAATTGGTGAAGCGTATTCAGGCCAGCGGCAAGCGCCTGACCACCATCTTCATCAGCCATGGCGACCCGGACTATTACTTCGGCCTCGACGTGCTCACGCGCGCCTACCCAGAAGTCAAGGTGCTGGCCACGCCGGCCACCGTCGCCTACATCGAGAAAACCCGCGCGCCCAAGCTGGCCTACTGGGGGCCGATCCTGAAAGACAGCGCGCCGGCACGCACCCTGGTGCCCGAAGTGCTGCAAGGCGATGCGCTGGAGCTGGAACGCCAGCGCATCCAGGTGGTCGGCCATGATCCACAGCACACCAGTCTGTGGATTCCCGGGATCAAGGCCGTGGTTGGCGGCGTGCTGACCAGCGCCAACATCCACCTCTGGGTGGCTGACGCGCAAAGCCACGAGGCACGGCAAAGCTGGCTGAAATCGCTGGGTGAGCTCGAAGCCCTGCAACCGGTGACCCTGGTGCCAGGCCACTACCTGGGCGAGCCGGCCATGAACCTGGCAGACCTGCGCTTCACCCGTGACTACCTGCTGACCCTGGAGCGGGAACTGGCCAAAGCCAAGGACAGCCATGCGCTGATCGCAGCGATGAAGGCACATTACCCGCAGTTGCAGGATGACAGCAGCCTGGAGCTGAGCGCCAAGGTACTCAAGGGGGAAATGCAATGGCCGTGAAACGCCAGATTCTGGTTTGCGGCGCCTCGCGCGGCCTGGGCCTTGGTCTGGTGCGCGCCTTTCTCGACAGCGGTTGGCAGGTCCACGCGGTGGTGCGCGAGGTGCGACCTGCCAGCCCGCTGGACGGGTTGCGCAGCCAATATCCGAATGATCTGCAAGTGATTGCCTGCGATCTCAATGGCCTTGAAGCCTCCCACACCATCGAGGCGGCCCTGCACGGTCAGCGCCTGGACTGCGCCCTGTTCAACGCCGGGGCCTACGGTCCCAGCCATCAGGACCCGCGCCAGGCCGAGCTCGAGGATATCGGCAAATTGTTCCTGGCCAACGCCGTGGCGCCCATCCGCCTGGCCCAGCAACTGGCCGAGCAGGTGATCGACGGCGGCGTGATCGCCTTCATGAGTTCGCAAATGGCCAGCCAGCAACTGGCTCGCGCCGCCGATATGCCGCTGTATGGTGCCAGCAAGGCGGCGCTGAACAGCCTGTTGCGCAGTTGGCAGATGCAACTGCCGCAGCTCCCCTGGAGCTTGCTGGCCCTGCACCCCGGATGGGTCCGTACCGACATGGGCGGCGACGCCGCGCCCTTGAGCGTGGAGCAGAGCGCCAACGGCCTGCGTGACGTGCTGCTCGCTCAGCTAGGCCAACGCACCTGCGCGTTTCTCGACTACCAGGGCCACGTCTTGCCCTGGTAAGCAAGGCGCTCATCCGGACGCCCGGCCATGTCTACCATGCGCCGGGCGTTTTCCTTTCCGGCCCGGATAAGCTTTACAGCGTGCTCAAGCGTGGACATGACGCGCTAGTCACTGCACGAACGTACCCGAAAGGGCTTGCAAATCGCCTCAAACAGCTATACAAAAACTGTACAGCAACTATTTCCTGTACAGTTTTAGGTAAATCGCCATGCCGTCTTACCGTGCTCCGCTGCGTGATATGCGCTTTGTGTTCGAAGAACTGCTCGACGCCTACAACCTGCTGCAAACCCTGCCTGAACACCGCGAGTTCAGCGCCGACCTGGGTGGTGCGATCCTCGAGGAGGCGGCGAAGCTGGCCGAGAACGTACTGGCCCCGCTCAACGGCCCGGGTGACAAACAAGGCTGTCAGTACGATCCTCAGACACACAGCGTGCGCACCCCGGACGGCTTCAAGGCCGCCTATAAGCAGTTCGCCGAAGGTGGCTGGACGGCCCTGGCCTGCCCCCCGGAGTTCGGTGGTCAGGGCCTGCCGCACGTCCTCAACATGCTGGTCGAGGAGATGACCTGCTCGGCCAACCTGTCGCTGGGCATGTACCCTGGGCTGACCCACGGCGCCATCAATGCGCTGACCAGCCATGGCACCCCTGAACAACAGGCGCAATACCTGCCACGCCTGATCAGCGGCGAATGGACCGGCACCATGTGCCTGACCGAACCGCAGTGCGGCACCGACCTCGGTCTGATCCGCACCCGCGCCGTGCCGCAAGCCGATGGCAGTTACGCCATCAGCGGCACCAAGATCTGGATCACCGGTGGCGAGCACGATCTGGTCGACAACATCGTCCACCTGGTGCTGGCCAAGCTGCCGGATGCGCCGGACAGCGTCAAAGGCATCTCCCTGTTCCTGGTGCCCAAGTTCCTCGAGGATGGCAGCCGCAACCCGGTGTTCTGTGGCGGCTTGGAACACAAGATGGGCATCAAGGGCTCGGCCACCTGCGTGATGAACTTCGAGGGCGCCAGAGGCTGGTTGATCGGCGAGCCGAACAAGGGCCTGAGCTGCATGTTCACCATGATGAACTCGGCGCGCCTGATGGTCGGCATGCAGGGTCTGGGCGTGGCCGAAAGCGCCTACCAGATCGCCCTCGGCTTCGCCCGCGAGCGCCTGCAGAGCCGTTCGATCTCAGGCCCCAAAGCAGCCGACAAACCGGCCGACCCGATCATGGTGCACCCGGACGTGCGGCGCATGCTGCTGCGGCAGAAGGTGATGATCGAGGGCTGCCGTGCCCTGGCCTACTTCGCCGGCCTGCAACAGGACATCGCGCATGGCGCCGAGGATGCCGAAACGCGCAGCCGCGCCGATGATCTGGTGCAGCTGCTCACTCCTGTGGTCAAGGCCTTCCTCACCGACGAAGGTTTTACCTGCGCCAACGAAGGCCTGCAGGTGCTTGGCGGCTCGGGCTTCACCGAAGACTGGGGCATCGAGCAACTGGTACGCGACAGCCGCATCACGCGCATCTACGAAGGGACCAATGGCATCCAGGCGCTGGACCTGGTTGGCCGCAAGCTCGCACTCGGCGGCGGTCGCGCCGTGCGTGCCTATTTCGCCCTGGTCGAAGGCTGGCTCAAGAGCAATGCCGAGGCTCCGCACGCGGCGGCCGTGACCCAGGCACTGAAGCAACTGCAGCAAGCTACCCTGTGGCTGGCCAGCGAAGGCAGCAAGGACCCGGAACAGGCCGCAGCGGCTGCCACTCCCTACCTGCGCCTGTTCGGCCTGACCAGCCTGGCCTGGCTGTGGTCGCAGCAAGCCCAGCTGGCCCGGCGTCAACTGGATGCCGGCAGTTCGGAGACCCACTTCTATGCGGCCAAGATCAAGTCCGCTGACTTCTTCATGGCCCGCATCCTGCCGGAGACCGACGCCCTGCTCAGCGAGATCAAGGCAGGCAAGGCGACGCTGATGGCCTTTACCGATGAGGAGTTCGCCGCCTGATCACAGGCGGCAGCTGACAAGCTGCGCAATCCGGCAACCCCACTTCTCCCCTTTTTGGTTGTCGGATTTTTTTCTTCAGTACCCGCGGCCAGACCCTGGCCGCGACATTGCGGAGGGATGGTCATGACTGCCCTGATATCGCGCCTCTGTTCGACCCTGCTACTGACGCTGCTGCTCGCCAGCACCCTGGTGCAGGCCAATAACCAGGCCGGCTGGCGGGAACAGCTGCCGCAGGCCAACCTGGTCGGCAGTGGCGACTTTAGCTGGTTTGGCTTCTCGGTCTACAACGCCAAGCTGTGGAGCCCATCGCGGCAGGTGGATTTCTCCCAGCCCTTCGCCCTGGAACTGACCTACCGGCGCAGCATCAGCCGGGAAACCCTGGTCGATACCAGCCTCGACGAAATTCGCCGGATCAACGGCGAGCCACTCGACCGCGAACAGCAGGCCGAGTGGACGCAGCAGATGAGCCAGGCGTTCGTCGACGTGAAGGATGGTAGGCGCATCACCGGCGTATTCCTGCCCGGCGAGGGCTGCCGTTTCTATGTCGATGGCAAGCTGCAGCACGTCATCGATGATCAAGAGTTCGCCCGTGCCTTCTTTTCCATCTGGCTCGACCCGCAGACCCGCAGCCCGAAA
The DNA here is from genome assembly GCA_023431055.1 of Pseudomonadota bacterium. Lineage (GTDB taxonomy): Bacteria > Pseudomonadota > Gammaproteobacteria > Pseudomonadales > Pseudomonadaceae > Aquipseudomonas. The sequence continues at coordinate 6,183 of JAEYXX010000014.1, read as the reverse complement.
CTGCGCTCGGCATTGCTCGGCCTTAACCCCTGAGGTATCGCATGAAAATCCTGTTGATTGTACTGACCAGCCTGCTGCTGATCAGCTGCGGCCAGGTCCCGGTCGAGCGTTACGCAAACGAGAAACCCGTGCTGGATCTGCCCACTTACTTCTCCGGACCGGTGCAAGCCTGGGGCATGTTCCAGGATCGCTCCGGTGAAGTGATCAAGCGCTTCCACGTCGATATCCAGAGCCGCCGCGAGGGCGACAAGCTGATCCTCGACGAGCGTTTTCTTTACAGCGACGGCACCCGCCAGCGCCGGGTCTGGACCCTGACCCCTGACGGTGAAGGACGCTGGATCGGCACCGCCGACGACGTGGTCGGCCAGGCCACCGGCGAAGTGGCCGGCAACGCCCTGCGCTGGCGTTATCACCTCAACCTGCCGGTGGACGACACCACCTATGTCGTCTACTTCGATGACTGGATGTACCTGATGGACGACGACACGCTGATCAACCGCTCGGTCATGAGCAAGTTCGGCATCGAACTCGGCCAGGTCACCCTGTTCTTCCGCCGCGGCGCAGCTCAACCATGAGCCAAGCGCTGACGCTGACCAGCTTCGGCAGCGGCTACAAGGCACTGGTGATCGGTGCCAGCGGAGCCATCGGCCAGGCCTTCTGCCAGTTGCTGCGCGCCGATGCAGGTTGCGCCGGTGTGCGCGAACTGAGTCGCGCCAGCTCACCGGCGCTGGACCTGGAAGCCCCCGCCAGCATCGCCGAAGCCGCCGCCGCGCTGGCCGAGGACGGCCCCTATCAGCTGATCGTTCATGCTGCCGGACTACTGCACCGCGCTGGGATCGCGCCGGAAAAGAGCCTGGCCGCCATCGAGGCCGATGCCCTGCAGGCGGTGTTTCAGGTCAACGCGCTGGGCCCGGCGCTGGTGCTGCGCCACTTCCTGCCCCTGCTCGACAGACAGGGCGCCATGGCGATGCTCTCGGCCAAGGTCGGCAGCATCGGCGACAACCGCCTCGGTGGCTGGTACGCCTACCGCGCCTCCAAGGCGGCGCTGAACATGCTGATCAAGACCGCCGCCATCGAACTGGCGCGCAGCAAACCCAAGGCGCGCCTGCTCGCCCTGCATCCCGGCACGGTGATCTCGCCCTTGTCGCAACCCTTTCGCGGCGCCGCAGCTGCACGCCCGGCCGAACAGGCGGCGGCCGAGATGCTGCGGGTGATCGACAGCCTCGGCGCCGAGCACAGTGGCAGCTTCCACGCCTACGATGGGCAGCCGCTGCCCTGGTAGCGGCTGATCACAGCCCCCCGAAAAGATCGAAGGAATCGAGCAGGCGCCAGGCGATCTCCGGCCTTTTCTCCATCGCCCGACGGATTGCCGCCGGAATGTTCTGCCGCGTCTTGCGGCACAGGCCCGGATGCGCGTCGAAACGCATGTGGATGCCGCGCATGCTGCGCACCTCGCCATGGGCTGGCTCGATATGCAGGCGAATGCCCAACTGCTCGTACATGCGCTGCTGCAGGCGCTCGAGCTCTTCGAGACTCTGCAGGTTCTCGAGGCGTTCGAGCAGGCGCTGCTCCTCCTGGCGGGTCAGCAGCAGTATGCGCGTGTCGGCGACGGCGCTGCCCAGCAACTCCTCGCGCTGACAGTCGCAAGCGCCCGGTGGGCAGGGATTACGCAGGGGCAATGGTGAATTCATGAACCCGATCATAGCCATAGCCAGGCGCGCTGCCCATCCACGCCTATCGCCTGGCTTGTCAGCGCCGCAGACTCCGTTAAGCTCACAGCATTTCCCCCCGATACAAGGAAGAACACCATGCTGCGCCTTACCACGTTCGCCGCTGGCCTGCTGCTCTCGGCCAACGTCTTCGCTCTGTCCCTCTCCGATCTGACCCAGCAGGACGCCAGCGGTGGTCTCAAGGACGCGCTGATCCAGGGCGCCCAGGTGGCGGTCAAGCAGCTGGGCACCCCCGGCGGCTTCAGCAACAACCCGGACGTGCGCATCGAACTGCCCGGCAAACTCGGCAAGGCCGCCAAGACCATGAAGATGATGGGCATGGGCGCTCAGGTCGAACAGCTCGAAGCGAGCATGAACAAGGCCGCCGAAGCCGCCGTGCCGCAGGCCCAGGCGTTGCTGGTCGATGCGGTGAAGAAGATGACCGTGGCCGATGCCAAGGCGATTCTCAGCGGCCCGCAGGATTCGGCCACCCAGTACCTGAACAAGAGCAGCCGTGAGCAGATTCGCGCCAAGTTCCTGCCCATCGTCAAGCAGGCCACCGACCAGGTCGGTCTGGCCCAGCAGTACAACGCCTTCGCCGGCCAGGCCGCCAGCTTTGGCGTGGTCGACGCCAAGAGCAGTACGGTGGAAAGCTACGTGACCGAGCAGGCCCTCGATGGCCTGTTCGAGATGATCGCCAAGCAGGAAGCCAGTATCCGCCAGAACCCGGCTGCTGCCGCCACCGGTCTGGCGAAGAAGGTGTTCGGCGCACTCTGAGAAAGCTGCCATTGCCTGCGCCCCGCTGGTCTGTAGCTATCGGGGCGTTTTCTTTTCAGTCAGGGCAAGCAGAGCCGGTCCAGCGCCGGCCGGCCGAAGAAAAAGCCCTGCATGTAGCGGACACCCAGTTCCTGCAGGGCATCACGCTCCCCCGCACTCGATGCCCTCGGCGATGATGCGAATGTTCAGGAGATCTGGTCGGATTGCTGGCCCAGCTCGGCGATCTGCGCCGCCGCGCCCTGCACCGTATCAGCGATGCTCTGCATGCTGGCCAAGGTTTCCTGGATCACGGCGCCACCCTCGGCGGACTGCCGGCCCGAGTCACTGGATAGCGCATGCGCCTCGTTGGCGTTGTCGGCGACGTGGTTGATGCTCACGGTCAGTTCCTCCACCGTCGCCGCCATGCTCGGCGCGGCCTGCGACTGCTCCTGAGTGGAAACCGACAGTTGGGTCGACGCACTGGAGATGTTCTGCGCCGCCTCCACCAATTGTCCGGCACCAACGCGGATCTGCCCGATCATCTCGCGTAGCCGTTCCTGCATGGTGGCGAAGGCATCCAGCAACACGCCGATCTCATCGCGTCCGCCCCGCTGGATACGCGAATCGAGTCGTCCCTGAGCGATGCTGCGCGCCACCTCGACGACCTGCTGCAGACGTCCGGCGATGCTGCGAGACATTACGAACGCCACGCTCATCGCAAGCAGCGTGGCGATCACCCCACCCGCCAGCAGGATGGTCAGCGACAGGAACTTGGCGGCATTCATCGAGGCCGTGCGCTGCGCCAGCAAGGCGCGCTCTTCGCCCTGGATATCGCTGATCAGGCGCCGCATGGCATCCACCTTGACCTTGGAACTACCCGTTGCGACGCGCTCGATCAGCGCCTCGAAGCTCTGCTGGCCTGCGACGACCTGGCGACGCAGTTCGAGGTAGATGTTGATGTCCTCGCGCAGCCATTGGTCATGCATCGCCTGAGTTTCGGCAAGACGCCGCTGCTGCGCCGGATTGTCCTTGGTCAGTTGGCGTAGCAGGGCAAGGTTGCTCTGAAAATCCCTTTCACCACTTTCCAACGGGCCGAGAAACTGATCCCGCCCGGTGATGACGAATCCCCGCGCACCGGTTTCGATATTGACCAGGCTGACCAGCAGATCGGCTGACGCGTTGATGACGTTATAGGTGTGGATGTTGTGCTTGACCGCACCATCCACTTGGTCGAAGCCCCGCCAGGTACTCAATACCAGCAGGAGAATGACCAGCAGTACCACACCGAACCCCGTTTACAACTTCTGCGACATGTTGAGATTGGCGAGCATGGACAGCTCCGAGTCGAAATTGATTTGCAGGCGCACGCCATCGCGCTCTGGAACACGGTGTCGTCCAGAGGGGATGAGTGGCTATGCAAACGGAATGGAAACGATGAATCTGCCAGGAATCTGGCGCCTGGCCATTATGCACACCGACACAATAGTTGTACAAAATCTTATTTTCGTACAACTAAGATGATTGCATTACGCTCCAGACTCATGTGCCCTGCACGACCATCCGCAGCCGCGGCCGGCCACCCGAGGCGCTATGCCGTCGGGTTTATCCAGGCAAAGAAAAACCCCGCCGGGCTTTTGGCCGGGCGGGGTTTTCGAAGGTACCGTTGCCGATCAGGCGCAGGCGGCTTGCATCTGCCGATGCGTATCGATGAGGTGCTGTACCACGCCAGGATCGGCCAGCGTGGAGATATCGCCGAGAGAATCGTATTCGGCGGTAGCGATCTTGCGCAGGATGCGGCGCATGATCTTGCCCGAACGGGTCTTCGGCAGGCCCGGCGCCCATTGGATGACGTCCGGCGTGGCGATCGGACCGATTTCCTTGCGCACCCAGTTCTTCAGTTCCTGACGCAGCTGCTCGGAGGATTCCTCGCCAGCGTTCAGGGTGACGTAGACGTAGATGCCCTGGCCCTTGATGTCGTGCGGTACGCCAACCACCGCGGCCTCGGCCACTTTCGGGTGGGCGACCATGGCGCTTTCCACTTCGGCGGTGCCCATGCGGTGGCCGGAGACGTTGAGCACGTCATCGACGCGACCGGTGATCCACCAGTAGCCATCTTCGTCGCGGCGCGCACCGTCACCGGTGAAGTACATGCCGCGGAAAGTCTTGAAGTAGGTGTCGACGAAGCGGTCGTGGTCGCCGTACAGGGTACGTGCCTGACCCGGCCAGGAATCGATAATCACCAGGTTGCCCTCGGCAGGGCCTTCGATGATGTTACCCAGGTTGTCCACCAGCGCCGGCTGCACGCCGAAGAACGGCCGTGCGGCAGAACCCGGCTTCAGGCCGTGAGCACCTGGTAGCGGGGTCATCAGGCAGGCACCGGTTTCGGTCTGCCACCAGGTATCGACGATCGGGCAGCGGCTCTGGCCAACGTTCTCGTAGTACCACTGCCAGGCTTCCGGGTTGATCGGCTCACCCACAGACCCCAACAGACGCAGGCTGGAACCATCGGCACCTTCGACTGCGGCCTTGCCCTCAGCCATCATGGCGCGGATCGCGGTCGGCGCGGTGTAGAGGATGTTGACCTTGTGCTTGTCGACGATCTGCGCCACGCGACGCACGTCCGGATAGTTCGGCACGCCCTCGAACATCAGGGTAGTGGCGCCGTTGGACAGCGGCCCGTAGACGAGGTAGGTGTGGCCGGTGACCCAGCCGATGTCGGCGGTGCACCAGAAGACCTCGCCCGGACGGTAATCGAACACGCGCTCATGGGTCAGCGAAGCGTAGGTCAGATAACCGCCGGTGGTGTGCAGCACGCCCTTGGGCTTGCCGGTGGAACCGGAGGTGTAGAGGATGAACAGGGCTTCTTCAGCACCCATTTCCTTCGGCGCGCAGACGCTGCCAGCGACCTTCATCAGGTCTTCGTACCAGATGTCCCGATGCTGGTTCCACTTGATGTCGGAGCCGGTGCGCTTGACCACGATGATCTTCTGCACGCTGGCGGTTTCCGGGTTGGTCAGCGCATCGTCGACGTTGGCTTTCAGCGGTACCTTGCGGCCACCGCGCAGGCCTTCGTCGGCGGTGATCACCACCTTGGACTCGCAGTCGATGATGCGGCCAGCCAGCGCCTCCGGGGAGAAGCCGCCAAAGACCACGGAATGGATGGCGCCGATGCGTGCACAGGCGAGCATGGCCACCACGGCTTCGGGAATCATCGGCATGTAGATGGTGACGACGTCACCACGGTGCACGTCCTGGCCACGCAGGGCGTTGGCGAACTTGCTCACCTCTTCGTGCAGTTGGCGATAGGTGATCTCGCGGTGCTCGGAAGGGTCGTCGCCTTCCCAGATGATCGCGACCTGGTCACCACGCTCTTCCAGATGACGGTCGAGGCAGTTGTAGGAGACGTTCAGGGTGCCATCGGCGTACCACTTGATATCGACGTGGTGGTCATCGAACGTGGTTTGCTTGACCTTGGTGTAGGGCTTGATCCAGTCGATCCGCTTGCCCTGCTCGCGCCAGAAACCCTCGGGGTTGACCACGGACTGTTGGTACATGGCCTTGTAGGTGGCCTCGTCAGTGAGGGTCCGTGCGGCCACCTCGGGACGCACAGGGTAAAGAGACGCAGCACTCATGGAATCACCTCGACGGGGAGTTGTTTTTGTATGGTGCCTTTTGTATCCCCCGACCCTTCGTGAGGCCATTCGACCATGGTCTTACC
>JAEYXX010000008.1 GCA_023431055.1 Pseudomonadota bacterium | reverse complement strand
CCGCCCTGAGGATTGGCCCGCCCAGATCGCCGGGCAGCGGCGGCCCCAGTTGCGGTATCTCGGGAGCCGGTGGAGGCGGCAGTTGCGAGTAGTCTGCCGGCAACTGCTCCAGCCCCTCGGAGCGCGCCACGCGGTCGACGTTGTATAGCTCGTTCTGCTCGGCGCCCTGGCGGCGCTGCTGCGGCTGCAGCGACCACAGCATGGCTCCGAGTACCGCAGCCGACAGGCCGCCGACCACTACCGCCAGCATGCGCGGATTGAGTCGGGTGACCGGACGCGGCTTGGCGCGCAGCTCCAGCGAATCCGGCGCTTCCTTCGGCGGTAGCGAGTTACCAGGCTGTTGAAATTCGCCGCCACCACTGCGATCACTACTCTTGGTAGCAGTGGTCGTGGGGCAGGTAAGCCCTATTCAGAGCTCCGGACAGATGAAATAGCCAGATTTGGCAGACGCCGGGCGCACCTTCCCCGTCAATAGGTTCATGCGGCTGAGCCTGCAGCCATCAACTTCGGCAGGCGCACCAGGTTGCTTGCCGCCATGGCCAGCTGGAACAGCGCGTCGACACGCTCAAGCCCGCGCTGTTTCACCTGACGCAGGCCCGCCGCTGTCTTGAGCCAGCCGAAGTGGGTTTCGATCCAGGCGTGGATCTTAAGGCTCAGGCCGTAGCCAGCATGACGCGTGGTGCGGCCGTCGATGGCGCTACGTCGGCCGCTGGTGTTCTGCGCTACATGGGGTGTGACGCCGAGGGCTCGGCAGGCGGCGACGAAGTCCGCCGTGTCGTAGGCCTTGTCCGCCGCTAAGGTGCGCCGACGGCGGCCACCGAGTTTACCCAGCATCAGCAGTGCGGCTTCGCGCTCGCCACGACCACCGGCCAGGCTGACGTGGGCACTGCGTACCAGTCCGCTGCGGTGCTCCATCAGCACATGACCCATGTAGCTCAGCTGCGCGCCGGTGTTGTGGCTCTTGCGATATAGCCGGGCATCCGGATCGCTGGTTGAAGCGTGGGTGTCGTTGCTGCGCTTCTGCCCTTTGAAGTCAGGCTGGGCATTGCGCGGTCCGGGCCCCTGATCATCCGGAGGGCCGTCCTTGGGGCGGAAACTTTTCTGTGAGGCCCAAGCCTGCAGCAGGGTGCCGTCGACCGAGAAGTGCTCATCCGACATCAGTCCCTGCTTCTCGGCCAAGCGCACCACTTCGCTCAGAAACTCGGCGGTCACGGCCTGGGCATTGAGGCGGTCGCGGTTCTTCGAGAACACCGAGTGATCCCACACCGGGTCGTCGATGGCCAGGCCAACGAACCAGCGGAACAGCAGGTTGTAACCCAGTTGCTCCATGAGCATTCGTTCACTGCGCAGCGAGCAGAACAGCTGCAGCAACTGCGCCCGCATCAACTTCTCCGGGGCAATCGAGGCGCGACCGGTGTCGGCATACAAGGTGTCGAACAGGGCGCTCATCCGCTGCAGAGCGGTGTCTGCCAGCTTGCGGATGGCGCGCAGGGGATGGCTCGCCGGCACGAAGTCATCGAGCTTGGCGACGGTGAACAGGGATTCCTGAGTGATATCGGCTCCACGCATGGAAATCGAGGGTCCAGACAGATTGGAGCCGATATCGTAAACCTCACGCAGCAAAACCAGACAGGGCGGGAGCCAATTTCAACAGGCTGCTAGTGCTGCCCCTGGCCGGCCTGACGGCCTGCACCGAGGACGCCGAGGCGACCTGGAAGGAGGCCCTGGAACAGGAGTTGCGCCGCATCGACGAGGCGGCTCCCGGCAAGCTGGGCGTCTACCTCAAGCACCTGGGGGATGAGACCGGGCTGCGCTACGACGCCGAGCGCTTCTGGTACCTGGGCTCGGCGGTGAAGGTGCCGATCGCCATCGCCGTGCTGCAGGGCGTCGATGACGGCGAGCTGGATCTGGAGCAGCGGCTGACCCTGGAAACCGGGGATAAGGTGGATGGTTCCGGCGATCTGGTCTGGCAGGACCCAGGCGTGGATTACTCGCTGCGCGAGCTGCTCAAGGAGATGCTGATCGAAAGCGACAACACGGCGGCCAACATGCTGATCCGCCTGGTGGGCGAAGACCAGCTCAACGCGCGCACCGGCAAGAGCATGGGCGGTGATTTCGAGGCCATCACCACCTTCACCCAGGTGCGCCGCGACCTCTATGGTGAAGTGCACCCGGATGCGGCACGGCTGGAAAACATGCAGCTGGTGGAACTGGCCTCCGCGCCCTTCAGCAAACCGCGCTATGAGGCCGTGGCCAAGGCGCTGGACCTGCAGCCCGAACAGTTGAAAGCCGCCAGCATGGAGGAGGCCTACGAGCGCTACTACGCGCGCAACCTCAATGCCAGCAGCCTGGTCGCCTATGGCGCGATGCTGGAAAAGCTGGTGCGTGGCGAGCTTTTGTCCGCGCAGAGCCGCGCGCTGCTGTATGACGACATGAAGCTCGGCTCCTACGACAACTACCGCCTCGAAGCCGGGCTGCCCGAGGACGTGCCCTTTATCCAGAAGACCGGGACGCAGCTGGAACGCGCCTGCCACGTCGGCGTCATCGAGCCGCAGGATGCAACCCGCGCGATCGTCGTGGTGGCCTGCGCCGAAGCGCTTGACGAAGGCAGCGAGGCCGGGCGCCTGTTCGAGCAGGTCGGGCAGGCGATCAGCCAGGCGTTGTTGCGTGCCGACGCGGAGGGCAATTGAAGGGTGCGAGGCTCTACTGTAGGCGCTAGCCATGCTCGCGAGCCGTTGTCCGTGCGAGTGGTCGGCTCCGTTCGGCTGATTGCCCCGCCTTTGTATCTCGATAGTATTAGCGCTTGAGCTGAGCAGACTCTACGGGGGCTGGAGCACGTGCCCCCGGCATTGAGTTGCAGCGACGGAATTGCCTTCTGTCGGAGCAACAGCGACTAGCAGGGCAGGGCGGCGCCTCAGTAGTCCACCAGCAGCTTGAGCTGTGCCGTGCGGCCCGGCTCGACCAGCGGGTTGCCGAGCAGGTCGTTGGAGTAGGCCAGATCTTCGGCTGTGGTCGGGTTGCGTCCGACCCGATCGAACAGATTTTCTACGCCGACGCTGACCTTCCAATGTTTCCACTGCGCGCCGAGCAGTTGGCTCAAATCGCTACCGGCATACAGGTCGACCATGGCGTAGCTGGCGGTTTTGCGTTCCTGGCTATCGTCAATGCGGGTTCTGCCCCGATAGCCGCGCACCTTGCCCTCGCTGTACCAGCGATCGGCCTGGTAGCGCAGGGTCAGTTGGCCGCTGAGCGGCGCGATGCCGTCCAGTGGCTGATCTTCGGCCTCATTGGTACCGCGGGTGGCCGCCAGCGCATAGCGCATGCTCCAGGGGCCAAGCAACCGGGCCTTGCCCTCCAGCTCGATGCCTTCGATGATGGCCTTGCTGATGTTCTGCTGCTGCATCACACCGCTGCTGACAGAAACGAGGTCGATCAGGTCGTCGTAGCGGCTCTGGTAGGCGCTCAGACTGGCCTGGCTCTGCTCGCCATACCAGCGCACGCCGAATTCGGCGGTGAGGTTGGTTTCTGGCTCAAGGTCTGGTGCGGGTAGGGTGGTGAGAGTGGCGGCGACACTGGTCCGCGCCATCTGCTGGCCGGAAGGTGCGCGGAATCCGCGGCTCAGGTTGCCCACTAGATGCCAGTCGGGCGTCAGTCGGTACACTGCGCCGAGGCTGCCGCTAAGGGCACTGTGGCGATTGTTGGTGTTGCCCTGGTAGGCGCGCGTGACGGCGCTGTTTTCGCCAGTGATGCCGCTGCCGACCTTGACCTGAACCATGTCGCCGCGCAGGGCCCCGGCCAGCGACCAGCGCTCGTTGAGGTACCAGTCGTCGCTGACGAACAGGCCGAAGCTGGTCTGCTCGGTATCTCGCTCCAAGGTATTCCAGGTACCTTCGGCCTGCAGCGTGCCATCTTTGTTGTAGCGCTGTTGCAGGCTCTTGCGTCCGTCGGCTGCCTCGTTAAAGAAGTCGCCACCAAAGCTCAGTTGGTGATCTTCGATCTGCCGGGTGGCGGTCAGGTGGCCGCCGAACACTGTCGGAGAATGGTTCTTCTGGTGAGTCGCCACATCGCGCGTGGCGTTCTTGCGGTTGACTTGGTAGCTATCGGTCTTGATCTGGCGGACATAGAGGCTGGCATCCAGGGTGTCGAGCCAGTCGTCGAAGGCCAGGTTGGCGTAGCTCAGGCGCAGGTAGCGTTCGACCAGAGGATCTTCGCGAACCTCCAGCAAGTCGGGGCCAGGCGCGGCACCCAGGCCGCCGGCGCGACCGGTGGTGACGTGCTGATAGCGCCCGGACAGTTCCCAGCGCGCCGTAGTGCTGGTTCGGTAGCCGAGGTTGAAGTCCAGCCCCCGACTGTCGTAGTCGCTGTTGTCCACCTTGCCGAGGGGGCTGTCGTAGTCGTTGGCGGTACGCTGGTTGAGTCCGATCAGTACGTCGAAACCATTGCCTCCGCCAACCAACTCGCCGCGCACGCCGTACATGTTGCCATTGCTCGACCATTCGGCAGCCCGCAGCTTGGGCGCCAGCGAGAAGTCCTGGCCATCCTCGACATGGGCGCGGCGGGTGATGATGTTGACCACGCCGCTCATCGCATCTGAACCGTACAGCGCCGAGGCTGGGCCGCGAATGATCTCGATGCGCTCGATGGCGTTGGGGTCGAGCAGGTTGAACTCCAGAGTACTGCGACCACGGTGACGATCGCCGTCGATTGCCAGTACCGTGCGACCGCTGTTGCTGTTCTGTCCGCGGATCACCAATTGCCCACCCAGACCGCCACTGCGCGCATACTCGATACCCGGTACCTCAACGAGCAGGCGCTGGATACCGCCAGCATTGAGATACTCGCGAATCTGCTGCGAGTCGATAACCGTGATGGTACGAGGGGACTCCTCGATGCTGACGACCGAGCGGCTGGCGGAAACGATCACCGACTCCTGCAACTCGATAGGCTGTGCGGAGCTGGCGATGGCCGGAGCGGCCAGCAGGAGCAGGGCGCTGAATGAGGGAGCCCGTAGCGGGTGGGCGCATGGTGTGTTGAGCACTTCAAACCTCCTTATTCAATTGATAGATGTTTTCTTACGCAGATAAGACGTATTTACATTTTGGCGCTGATGACATCTTCGGCTGGGCAGCTTTACGGGCTATGGGCAGGGCCTGCTAACCAGGCAGTTCCAATTCCTGATCGGCCCAGGATGTCGGCGCGTGGCTGGTGTAGATCACCAGCCGATGGCTATCTTTGGCCTGCCTGAGCAGTTCCACGACGTGCTCGTAGCGACTCCGATCCAGCCCGGTGCAGGGTTCGTCCAGTAACAGGATCGGCGCAGGCGAGCAAAAGGCCCGCAACAGGGCAAAGCGCTGCAACTCACCACCGGACAGATCCGATGAGCTGCGCTGCAGCAGACCGGACGCCAGATCGAGTTGCTCAAGCCCCGCCTGTAGTTGCCTAGCAGAGCAAGCGCAAAGCCAGTCGCGCATCCTGATGCGCGGCAGCACGGTGGGACGCTGCTCCACATAGGTCATCAGGCGTGGGCGGACAAACGCCAGCCGGGCGGCTGGCATGCCGGCCAGATCCAGCGTGGTGCCGTCTATCTCTACTCTCAGTTGGCCGCCGCCCATGCTGCGGCTGCCCCAGATACGCGAGAGCAACGTGGATTTACCCGCCCCGGATGCCCCCCAGATATGGACGATCTGGCCGGAACCGGCTACCAGGTGGGTGGCCGGGCCTTTGAGCATGTCGCTGTAAACGCTAAGTTGCACGGTGGGCCGGTTCATCACAGCACCGCCTTGACCAGTGCCTGGGCAGTGGGGTGATCCGGCTCGGTCAACAGTCGGTCGATAACCGCCTCGCTGACGATCCGGCCCTGATCCATGACCAGCGCCCGGTCGGCAATCAGCCGGGCCAGGCGCAGGTCGTGGGTCACGAACAGCATCGAGGTGGCGCGCTCATGCTTGAGCTGCATCAGTATGTCGATGAGCGCGGCCTGGGCCACCGAGTCCAGCCCCGAGGTGGGCTCATCGAGAAACAGCACAGACGGGCCATGCACCATGGCGGCAGCAATCTGGATGCGCTGGCGCATGCCGCCGGAAAACTGGATGACTGGCTCATGTGCGCGCCCGGGCGCCAATCCCAGGCGCTCGATCCAGCTCCTGGCCTGTGTCAGCGCATCGCCGGCATGGTTCAGGCCTAGGTCGAATAGGCGCCGCGCGATATTGGCGGCGGCGCTCAGGTGCAGATCCAGGGCCTGGTGGGCATCCTGCGCGACATACCCGGTCGCGCGGCGGCGCAATTGCAGGACGGTATGGTGCTCACTGGCTCGTACATCCTGCCCCTGCAGTTGGAAAAGCGCGCAGGTGCTGGGTGCTTGTCGGCCCGACAGAACGTTGAGCAAGCTGGATTTGCCCGCCCCCGAAGGGCCGACAATGGCCAGCACCTCGCCGGGGTACAGGCACAGATCACAGTGCTTCAACACGCGCCGGTTACCCAGGTTCAGGCAGGCATCGCGCAGCTCCAGCACCGGTGGTGGCAGTTCAAACACGGGAGCGGCTCCGGCAGGCTTCGGAGTCCGAGCACACCCAGTGGGGGGCTGCGCCGGTCCCGATGTTGTCGAGGTAGTGCTCGGTGCTGCCACAGATCAGGCAGTTGCCGGGCACCTTCGGTGGTATGCAGTCCACGTCTTCGAATGCCAGGCTTTGCACCGGGCAGTAGGCGGGCAGGGCGTAAACTCGGCGTTCGCGGGCCGCGCCGAAAATCTGCGGAGCGGGCATCAGGTGCAGGCGGGCGTTGTCCATGGCCGGTACCGGCGAGGGCGACATGAGCGCGCCGCCTGCGACGACCACCGGATGGTCATAGCCCAGGCTGGCCTCGCCATGGCGCGACCACATCTCGAACAGCGCGGTGCGTACCAGCCCGTAGTCGTGGTGAGCGTGGCGCAGGCGCGCCTCGCGAGCGCTGTCGATAAAGCCGCGCAGTGGGTCGGGGCGCGGCACCTGATAAATCAACACCTGGCCTTCGCACAGCGGCATTTCGGGCACCCGCTGGCGTGTTTGGATCAGGCTGGCGGTCGCCGTTTCTCGGGTGGTTTCAATACCGGCGGTCCTGGCGAAGAAGTCGCGGATGTTAAGGGCATTGACGGTCTCGTCCGAGCCGTGGTCGGCCACCTTCAGGCGGTCGCCCGGATGCAGCAGCGCAGCGGTGATGGCCATGCCGCCGACACCCCAGCCATAGGCTATCGGCAGCTCCGGTGCGCTGAAGGGAATTTGCCGGCCCGGCAGGCACAGTGCCTTGAGGATCTTGCGACGGATTTCGCGCTTGGAGGGCTGGTCGAGATAGGCGTAGTTCATGAGTCGCTCTGGTTCTGTTCGCGGTTCGCGCTTGCCGCTTGCTGGGCGCGTATCCTTCGCAGCCGGGCGATATCGGCATCGAAGTCCGAGTAGTGCGGCAGCTTGAGATGGCTGACATAGCCCGCCGCCGCCACACCATCGCAGTGCATCAGCACATCGGCATGGGCCTGTCCGGCCTTGATGTGCTGGTCCACCACCGCCATCGCTACCGCCTTGCGCTCATTGGCGCCGAAGGCAATGCCAAAGCCGCTTTGCAAGTGTGGCGTGTCGCCAAGATTGGGTTGCAGGCTGGTGCAGATCGTCAGCGGCAAATCACCGATGGACACGCTCAGGCCGATGTCCTCCAGCTCCACCACCACCTCCACGCTGCCCATGGCCAGCTCGGCCACATAAGGATGGGCTGCCCCAGCCTTGCGCAGGCGCTCGTAGGCCAGCCCGGTCAGATAGCCTTCCTCGCCGCGCGCCAGGTGAGCCAGCCGCTCGCTGGGCGTGGCCTTGGCTGACAATGGGGTGCGGGTGATGTCCACAGGGGCTTGTGCGGCCTCCTGGGCAATCAGCTCGGCATGATCGTTCAGCGGAGACTCAAACGCTTGATCCGCGCCAACGACTGACGGCTCAAGCTCCGGACGAGGCTGTGTGGTTTCCAGCCTGAAATCCAGCAGCCGGTGGGTGTAGTCGTAAGTGGCCCCTAGGATCTGCCCGCCGGCCAGCTCTTTCTGGGTAGCCGAGATATGCCGTTGATAGCGCAGTTGCGTCAGGTCGATCGGCGCGGCCAGACCGAAATCGGGCAGACGGGCGCGGTGCGCGCGCAACAGGAAAATCGCTTCGGCCAGATCACCCTGGGCCTGCTTGAAGGCAATGGCGGCCAGGCGCGGGTCGTAGAGCCCTCCTTCGCTCATGACCCGGTCGAGTGCCAGGCCCATCTGCGCGATGATCTGGGCAATCTCGATATCGGCCAGCGATTCGTCGCCGCGCCGCGCCCGCTCCACGGCCAGGCGGGACGCCGCAACGGCCTGCTCGCCACCCTTGATCGGGACGTACATCAACGTAGCTCCAATGTCAGATGGCGGGGCAGGGCCACAACCTGACGCCCCGCGCATAATAGAAGGTCCACCCCGCACGGGTACTCGCCATGCCAGGCCTGGTGGTGTTCGATGACACCGCGCTTGAGACCGCTGACAAACAGCAGTGTGGGCTCTTTCAGGCCCGCGCCCCGGGCACCGATGCACAGCTCGCCGGGGGTGTGCAAGGCGGTTTCGGACAATGCCTCAACGCCGATCACCGCTGTGGCACCCTCCTCGGGTGCCTCGCGACTGCCGGTCGGAATGCTGTCAAGATCGGCCAGTGCTGGACCGGCGAACACCCACTCGGGCTGTGATGAAAGCATGGCTCCGGTGGCCAGGATTCGTTCGCACCAGGCATGGCTGCCAACACTCAAGGCAACCCGGGTCGCGGTGTCCAGCAGGCAGTCGATGCAGGCCTGCATGGCGCCTACCTCCAGTTGCTGCAGGCGAGCGGGGTAAGCAAAGGCCATCAGTAACGTGCGATAAGCTCTGGCCTGCTGGTGCTGGAACGATAAGGATGCAGATGCCTGCAAGGGGATTCTCATGAGGCACCGGAGGTCTTGGTGGTGTAAAAGTGCACGCGGGTCGCCGCTACCAGGCGCTCGCGTTCAGCCTGTTGTTCGGCGAGGCGTAGGCTTATCGGCTCCAGGCAGGCGGCGCGCTCGGTGGGCGCCATACCCTGGAACAGTGCGTCGAGGCATGCCGAGAGCTGGGCCTTGCGCAGGTCGGAGCCAAGCTGCACCGCGTAACCGCGGTGCAGCCCGATCTCGACCACGCAGCGGCTGCAGGTGGCTTCGCCAAACTGGAAGCCCACCGGCGAGCCGCTGGCCTGGGTGGTCAGGCGCAGCATGCCGGTCTCAGGTCCGGCCAGCATCCGGGGCTGCAGGTGCTGCTCCAGTTGCAGCCAGAGCTGCTCCAGCCAGGCGCAGTCAGCTCGGGACAGAAGCCCCAGCCACTGCGTGCGCTCCTGCTGCGCCATTCTACTCATGCGGCAATAACCTTGGCGTCGTAGAGCTCTTCGCTGGGCATCCTGATCAGTCGGCCACTCATCTCAAGTTTCATCTTGACCAGTGCAGCTTCCTCCTCGGGAGTGCGGTCTTGCTTGCGTGCCAACTGGATGAACTCGGGGCGCACATGACCCGGACGAATGGTGATTTCCACCGCCTTGCCACGGTATTCGAAGCGGAAGTAGTAGCGCCCGCCTGGAGATTCTTCCACGCCTTCACCCAGCGCTTTGTCAACGATATAGCGCCCTTCGGTCAGGCCTCGGGTGACGAACTCAATTGCATCGCGACCGCCGGGGCCGCCAAAGGCGGTCACGCAGCGTACTTCGCGACGTTCAGGCAGGCGGCCCTCGTCGAGCAGTGGCCAGGCGCGTTGCATCACCTTCAGTCCATGCACCACGCCGCCCGGATAGCCCGGTCCGTGGTACTTGAGCAGCTCATCGCAGGTGACGGTGAACTCTTCGCCGTTTTCCAGATAGGAAATAGCATCGTGTTTCATTGGAAGCTCCTTTGGGTTCCAGGGGAAGAAGCAGGGGTAATCCCCCGCCGGGATATCTCGTGAGAGCATTGGCAGTTCTGTTTGCGCAAGCCAAACAGCGGGAACACGGTACTTTGCTGGTACTCGCCTGCTTGCACCTGAAGGCGGCGCAAAGGCATGCCATAGAGCTGGGAGAGCTCGCTTTCGCTCAGCAGCTCGCTGGCCATGCCAAAGCGCACGTTGTCACCTTCGTGCATCAGCAGTGCCTTATCGGCCAGGTAGAGTGCGTGCTGGGGATGGTGGGTGGTGAAAATCACGGTATGGCTGCGTTGGCGACGCAGCTCGAACAGCACCCCCAACAGCAGATCCTGGTTGGCCAGGTCCAGCGCCGCGGCCGGTTCGTCCAGCACCAGCAGCTCTGCGCCGGTTGCCAGGGCTCGTGCCAGCAGTACGATCTGCCTCTCACCGCCGGAGAGGCTGCCAAAACACTGCTGAGCCAGATGCCTCGCGCCGACATGATCTAGCGCGCGCAGCGCTAGATCGTGATCATGCCGTGAGGGTACGGAGAACATCGGCAGCAACGCGGCTCGGGCCATCAGCACCACATCGATGCAGTGGTGATTTTCGCCGCCATGGTGGTGCTGCGGCACATAGCCGATCAGCCGGGGTGCCTCACGCCGGCCTTGGGTCAGGCGCTGCGAGCCGAGCAAGGCCTTGAGCAGGGTGGTCTTGCCGCGCCCATTGGGGCCAAGAATGGCCATGGTCTCGCCTCTGGGTACGGCAAAGCTGAGATCGCGAAAGATGCAGCGTGGGCCAAAGCGCACTTCGGCCTTGCACATGCGCACGTGGATGCCGTGGTCTGTGGTGTGCATCAGAACCCCCTGCGCTTGCGTGTGCAGAGCAAATAGATGAATACCGGGGCGCCGATCACCGCGGTCAGCACGCCCAGGGGGATTTCCGAGGCGGTCAGGCTGCGTGCCAGGGTGTCGGTAAAGACCATGAAGGACGCCCCCAGCAGCACGGTGCTCGGGTACAGGCGCATCTGGTCCTCACCCACCAGCAGGCGCGCCATGTGGGGAATGACCAGCCCCACCCAGCCCACTACGCCGGAGGCCGTCACGCAGGCGCCGATGACCAGCGAAATCAGCAGGAAAACCACTATGCGTGACTGCCCAACGCGGATACCAAAGGACCGCGCCTCGTCGTCGCCCATCGCCAGCACGGCAATGCGGAAACGCATACGATGCAGCAGGAAAATGCTCACCAGCAGTACCGGCGCGACCTGCTGGAGCTTGTCCCAGCTGGCCGAGGCAAAACTGCCCATGAGCCAGAAGACGATGGCTGGCAGGCTGCTTTCGGGGTCGGCTGCGTACTGCACCAGCGAAACCCCAGCGGCAAACAAGGCATCGATGACAATGCCTGCCAGCACGATGGCGACCAGCGTACGGCCAGCCACATTGGCAATCAGCACCACTAGAAACAGCGCGCCAAAGGCCGACAGGAAGGTCGCTCCCATCAGCAGCGGACCGCTCAGCCCGGCCAGAATGGCCAGAGTGCCGCCCAGCGCCGAGCCCGACGACAGGCCCAGCACCTTGGGCGAAACCAGCGGATTGCGAAACAGGGTCTGCAAGGCTACGCCGCAGATGGCCAGCCCAGCACCGGTCAGGGCTGCCAGAAGAATGCGCGGTAGGCGCACATTCAGTACCACCAGCGTATCGACGCTGCCGTCTTCAAGGCCGTGCGCGGCATCCCAGAGCACCTGCAGTATCTGCCCGGTCGTCAGTGAGTAACGACCGGTGGTCAGACCCAGCAACACGGCTGATAGCAAAAGGCCTACCAGTAACGGCCAGTGCAACGTGCGCAGCAGGTTCTGGATCAGCCGTTGCGCGGGTGGGACGAGGAAATCGGTCGATGCACTCATGGCGAGGAAAACACCTGGTAGCCGCGCGCTCCGGCATTCACGTCCAGGCGCAGGATGCGGTCGATATCGGCGTCCGACAGCTCAAAATCGTAGAGCAGCCTGAACCCCTGACGCAGCTCCTGACGCAGGTCGAAGGCAAAAAGCTCCGGGTGGGTGAGATTGGCCAGCCACATCCAGGTGAACGGATTTTCCGGGGAGGCGCTGTCCCAGATGTAGCCGCCCTGCGGCGTCTTGTAGATACGCTGGTGTTGCGCCGCCGACAGGTGCGACAAAATGGGGTCGTCGTACACCCTTTGCGGCAGGGCCTCGGGATCGGCTGAAGACAGCAGGATGATGTCTGGCTGCCAGGCCAGGATCTGTTCGCTGGTGACCGAGCTTTCCACCCCCAGCTCGGCGGCCACGTTCTGTGCGCCTACCAGCTCGATAAAACCGTGCTGGTAACTGTTGCGCCCGGTGGCGGTCAGGTGAGTGTTGGCCGCGCGCAGGTGCAGGATGCGCGGCATCTGCACCTCACCAGCCTTGGCCAGGGTACTGCTGATTTGCACCATGACTCGGTCACGCCAGTCGAGCAGTTGCGCCAGTTTGGGTATCTGGCCGGTAATCTCGGCAGCCATGCGCATGTTCTCGCGCGCCAGCTCTTCCGTGCCGCCGTTGCCGCCGCCGACCATCAAGGCAACCGGCAGCCCAGCATTGCGCAGAGGGGCCACGATATCGTCGCCGCGCCGGCCCCATTGGATGACCAGATCCGGCTTCAGGGCGGCGATGGCCTCGACATTGGGCAGCCAGCCGCCATTCTCGGCCAAGATGTCGCTGGTGATGGTGGCGGCTTCGGGGAACATGACATCCATCATCCCGTCTGCGAAGGCGTGTTTGGATATCTGGTTCATGCCCACGATGCGCCGGGTGCTGCCATCCAAGGCAATCAGGGTTGCCGCAGCCGGGTTGGGCAGCGTCACGATGCGCTGCGGTTGTGCCTTGAGCGCGATTTCATTGCCCACTACATCCCTGAAGACAAGGGGTTGTGCGAGTGCGTCGGAGGCCTGGAGCAGCGCGCTGGCCAGCAAACCGGCCAAACTGAGTGTGAGATATCTGTGCACCATGTGAGCCACTTTTGCTTGATATGGGACCGAAAGTGTAGGTCTAAATCTTGTTGATTGTTATTTGCGTATGATTCTATCCCCATTAAAAATCAAGAGAAACTTAATGATTGGAACTATTCGTGAAGTAATTTTGTACGCCAACGCGCCCGCTTATTGGTAATGCGGCGCTAGCGCCTGGCGTGGCAGGTTGGACAGACATCTAGATCGGCAGCTCGGCTCGGGTCGTGTGTGCGTGCAGCCAAGGCAAAAAGCCCCGCAGAAAGCGCGTAGTGGCCGGCATGAAGTAGCTGCCGTGGTGGTAGCAGGGATCCAGCGAGGTAACAATCAGGCGCCCGGGCGTGGAGTGGCTGTCTTCGTAAAGCACGGAGCCGCAGCCTTCTTTGTCGATAAGCGAGCGAGCCCCTTCGGGGACGGCAAACGAGCCGTGCTGGTGCCAAGTGGCATCGGCCAAGCTGATGTAGTTGAACAGCGAGTGCTCGGGCCATACCAGGCGCAGGCCGGAGTCCGCTCCGGGGGTGATCCACCACCAAAAGTTGGTGGGACAGTCGGTCCAGCGAACCTGTGGCAGCCACTGCTGTGGGTTGGTGTTACCCATGGCTACCACGGTCTTGCCTTGCTCCAGAAACCGGGCAATGGCGTTGCGATGGCGGGCGATCAGGTCGCCGCGGGTGTCACAGCAGAACACCAGGGTGTCTGCGGCGGCGAAGTCGTCCGGGGTTAGATCGAGCACATGGCGGTGCATCTGCAAGTAAGGGGCGAACTCGGGTGTGTGCAGGGTACGGTGGTGGAAATAGGTCCCCCCCTCGACAAAGCACACGCGTGCGGCGTGTGCTTTGTCGAGGCTCGTTGTGGGGTCCGCCTTCGGGAACAGCTCGGCGAGGTATCGTGCCGCCTTGCTCGTTGCAACCCCTGCACCGGGCACTGGCGTGGCGGCGGCCCATTCGTAAAACGCCTGACGCATGCCGTGCGCGGAAGGTGCGTTGCTGAAGGACAGAAAGTCGTTGCCGGCATGCGCCAGCAATTGGCCGCCGCCAGGGTATGTGTAGAGCCAGTCCAGCGGCAGGCGGGCCTGGCTGCCCAACTCGGTAAGCACCTGTGCGCCGGCTGGCGGTGGATTGAAGCCGCGGCCATAAAAGCCGGCAACCCCCTTGCGATAGGTCAGCTCACTGTTTTCGATGTCGGTGAAGATCGGGTGAGCATTAAGGTTGTATACCTGCAATCCCGCCAGGCCAGTTTCGTGCGTAGCTTTGTAGGGCTGCAGCTCATCCAGGAAGGGGTACACCACGTGCCCGTTGAAGACCAATTTCCCGCCTTGTTGCAGATAGCGCTGCAACTGCACCCTGCAGCGCAGCAGTTCGCGTTGATCGGCGTAGTTGGTGATGACGATGCAGCAAAATGCCGACAGCTCGGTGCTGGCTAAGGCATACATGGGAATGCCGAGTGAGTTGCCGTGGGGGTAGTCGGCAAACACACCGCTACGAGGTTGGTCACTGTTGAGTATCAGGGCAATGTTGCGCATGGTCGCTCGCCGCTAGAGGGGGGGCTCGGCTCCAGGCCGGCACTTGGTGTTTGCACAAGCAGCCGACTCGCCTCTTGCCGGGAGCGGTGGTGCGTCTCTTGGTCTTCGGCTTCGTCACTTCTCTGTTAATAATGAGAATTAAAATCGTATTTACTTAGACTAAGCAAATGAATTCTAATGCTCGCCTTTGTCAAGTAAAACTCAATGAGTTAAACGATGCGTGAAGTAATTTCGAACCGCCTGGCATCAATATCTATCCGTGATTTGCTGCTGGTCGAGGCCGTGGCTCAGCAACGCAGCTTTCGTCTGGCAGCCGAAACGATGGAGATTTCCACTTCCGGACTGTCTTACCAGGTCAGGAAGGTCGAGGAGGTTCTAGGCGGGGCTATCTTCGAGCGAGGCAGCAAGACCACGCCCACCGTCTACGGGCAAGTGGTGCTGGATGAAATAGCGGCAATTCTGGAGGGGATTACCCGTCTGGAGGCGCTGCGCGATGACTCGGCAACACCTTTTGGCCAAGCGCTTCGGTTGGGCGTCATCTCCTCCCTGGCCCCGCTGGATTTACTGCAAATCCTGATGCTGTGCCGCGAACACTCGGCACAGACACGGGTGGAGATCGTCTGCGGTATGCATCAAGGGCTGCTACGCCGGCTACTCAACCGCGAGATCGACATTCTGGTCACGGCCGGACAGGATATTCCCGATGGCCTAGGGTATGCCGAGCTCTTTCGCGAAGGTTTTGTGCTACTTGCCCGTTCAGATCAAGAGATTCCTCAATTGGAGCCGGTTTTTTCTTCCGGGCTCGGGCTGCTGCCGCTGAATGAGGACGACTTTGTGCCGCCGGGAGTCGCACAAGGCTTGGAGCCTTTGCTGACCTCCGGCCTGGCACGGGCATTTGGCCTAAGTGTTGGGCACCGCGTTGCACTCGTCTGTGAGGGCTATGGCCATGCACTGCTGCCGTACGGATGGGTGAAAAGCATGCCGTTGCCGCCAAATCTAACTTTGATCCCGCTGCCCGAGAACCTGTCCGGGGAGAGGGTGCTGGGCTGTATTTGGCGCCAGTCCTTCCCCTTGGGGCCGGAGATCGCGAGCAAGTTGTGCAGTCTCAGATTCGGTGGGTGCGCCTGACGTCGCTCGATGAGCGCTTCGACCTGCCGGGACGGTGTCGTCCGGGGCGCAAGGAGTGATTGTGCAGATGAAAATGAGTTGGGAGTTACTGCAAGCTGTGTTGGCGTTGTGTGGGAGCTGCAAGGATAAATATTTGTTCTTATAGAACAATTGGTTAGTTTATTTTCGGGTCGCCTTAAGGATGACGAACTTCGGCGTCGCCGCGACCTGCTCGACCTGGCCGAACAGCCGTTTGAGCTTGAGGTGGTAGCCCAGGTGGCGGTTGCCGACGATCCACAGTTCGCCACCTTTGCCCAGCGCCGCTTTGGCCTGGGTGAACATGCGCCAGGCGAGGAAGTCGCCCACCACCTGCTGCTGGTGGAACGGCGGATTGCACAGAACGAGGTCCAGCGAACCTGCCGGCTGTTCGGCCAGGCCGTCCCCGGCGCGGATTTCAGCGGGACGCTCGCCGTGAATCGCCAGCCAGTTGTCCCGGGCCGACTGCACGGCCATATAGCTTTCATCCACCAGCGTCAGCTGCGCCTGGGGGTTGTGCAGGGCGTAGACGATGCCCAGCACGCCGTTGCCGCAGCCCAGGTCAGCTACGGGCAGACGCGCATCCAGATGGTGTGGCACCGCATCATCCTGCCGGACACCTCATCGGTTCAGCTCGACAATCTGGTGGGCAGCGACCCGGCCGGCTACGCCGGCCTGGAGGATGGCGTCGATTGGCATTGGGATCGGATCTTCGCCGGCGCGGCGCTGACCACGCTGCTGGGCATCGGTGCCGAACTGGCCGCGCCCGAGAATCGCCATGACGGCAACCGCGTCATCATCGCCGGCCGCGACAGCGTGCAGGACACGGTGAACCAGATCGGCCAGGAGGTGACGCGCCGCAACCTGAACATCCAGCCTACCTTGACGAACCGGCCCGGCCTGCCGGTGCGCGTCATCGTCAACCGCGACCTGGTGCTTCAGCCGTACCAGCCGCTGTTCTTCAACAGGGGAGCATCACGATGAGCACGAACAAACTGCGGCTCGGGCCGCTGCCTTCCAGCACCAGTGTGAAGCTGACCTTCATATGCCCGGCCAGCCTCAAGGCCGACCTCGACCGCTACGCCGCGCTGCACGCGCAGACCTATGGTGAAGCGGTCGATGCCGTGACGCTGATTCCGCACATGCTGGAAGCGTTCATGGCGCGGGACCGGGGATTCAGGAAAGGGACGACAACGCCGAAAGCGCCACCCGCGCCCCGGCGCGATGCGCCGCCCACATGATGCGGCGTTGTACCCGCTGCAAAGCAAAAAGCGCAGGCTATCGACCTGCGCTTTTTGCTTTGGGCTATGGCTCGGGAGAGCCTTGCCATATCATTGTCGCCACCGCCGGGCGTAGAAGCACGCCCGGACACGCCGGAGCCCGAAACCGCGTTGCCCTTATGTGGCTCCTGGCCGGTTTGCGTGGGGCGGCGCGAAGGGGCCGCCAGAAGACGCAACCCCTTGTCCCATATAGACTTCAGGTATTCCGCCTGTCTCTCGAAAAGACTTGACGGCGGAAATTTTTTATGGGCGCTTCACACGTAGAAGCGTAGGGACTTTTGCGGGACTTTTTTTCATCCTGCCATTCTCCTCAAAATTGTCAGGGCCGGCCCGCGCGAGTCGGTAGCCGAAATTCTGTTTGCTTCATCGATCAGTTTGCTTGCAAAGGTGTATAGAACAATGGATTGTCCGCACAGGGATCCCGGTGCTTCGATTTAACGATCAGCAGTCTGCAATGGAGTCCGCAAGCAGGCTCAAGGAAAGGGTTGAACTGCCGGTAGTCGAGTCAGTAGCGTCTATGAACGCGGCGAAGCTGAGCCGCGTCAGCTGATAGCTCGGAAGCCCTATGTTCGATTCCTCTGGTCCGGCGGGAGCTTCATCTCGCCCCCGCCTTCTGCAGGGCAGCGTTCAATGGGGGAGACCCCGTGTGACGGGTGAGAGCGACAAATCCAGAGTGGAAAAACGTTCCGCAATTCGCTAAAGCCCCTTGAATTATGGGGCTTGCAGCGAGTTTCGGCAATTCCATTGGCGGAACGAATTAGGCACTAACATGCTGTTTTTATTGTATTTTTACGGAGACTTGGTTGGAATGATTTCGACTGAGTATTTCCCAGCGACGTACCCAAAAGTGATCACGCTATTGCGCAGGTCAGTTGCGGTACGGTCGCGTTCAAGCTCGGCGTATTTCATGATGGCTTGGCCGTAGTCACTGCCGAGAGGGATCTCTTTTCTCGGTCGGCCGCCTAGATCGTAATAGTAATAAACCTTGCCACTCGGTTTGCGGCGCTCCCGCAGCCTTGTTATTGCTCCTGGTTTCGTCGGTTTACGTCCCATCTATCCTGCCTTCCTCGACCTCCAGGTCACTTCTCGCTCAACGCTAACCTTAGACGCTGGCAATAGATTGGCCGCAATCACACATGGCCAGCCATTTGCCTTGATCGTGTGGGGTATCCCGTTTCTGCGTAGGACCTCGATTTGCTTCGCTCTTATTTTGGCGCCAGTCAGCTCACAGACTTGCTCGTGGCTCAAAAACTGTATTGCTTCCATGAGTAGCGATCCCGCCAATACCATAACGGTGATTGTGTGATAGGTGAAAGGTGTCTATTTGGCACCATATGGCACGTTCTGGTGTGCCTCAACCGGGAGGGGAGGATTGCAGAGTAGTGGAAGGCGGATTCGCTGAGTCAGGCTGCGTCACTGGCGTTGCAGATATACAAAAGGACTCAAGAGCGGCTCTGACGCTCTGTGGATCCATGGATTTTTCCCACAAAAAAGCCGCCTCTGAGCGGCGGCTTCTTGCTGATTTAGCAATTATTCAGGTTAGTGCCTGAGTCTCTCTAATGGTTTTGGCTTCGTCGAGCACCTTGCGCTGACTTTCGATGGCGCGAGCAGATGCAGCACCATAAGCGGCGCGCTTAGCAGCATCAGAATTGCTTCTGAAAAAGCTCGATAGAGGGCTCGGGTTGCCCGCATGAACTCTTTTCATCGATTAGGCCTCGGTTAAAATTCGATCAAGCTCAGCGGCAGAGTATCCAAAGGTGACCAGAGCGTCAATTTCGTCGGCGCCGACGTTGAGCTCTACTGCTTGGTTAATCCCGTCAGTGTCTTTGACGATCAGGTCAACCTTGAGTTGCAAGCGAAAGCTTTGCTTCAGCATCTTCACAACCTCCTTCGCTGCGAAAAGCTGCCTGATGAACTCGGCCTTCGGGATGTTTCTTCCCTCAGTAAGCTCCCGAGCTTTCACAAACTCCCAGGCGAGCAAGGGATCCTGATAGACGTAGACGATAGTGATGTCCCTGTTGCGCCTCAAGGAACGCTCGACGTTTCGTCTGGCTACCTGCTCGTTGGCGAGCGTTCCGTCCAACAAAAACGACTGGCGTTGTTCAAGGACGAGGTCATGCAGGCGCTCGACGATACTGTTCACGGCTCGTTGGAACAGTCGGGAGTTGTTACCTGTGTACTCGGGAAAATAGACTCGTAGGTCATCTGGGTCGATTCGCAGAGCTCTCGCCCCGACATCTTCGAAGCCTGCAATCAGGGCTTTGGAAACCTCCGTTTTTCCTGCGCCAGGGGAGCCGGCCATGAAAACCGAGACAGGCGTTTCCTCCCCAGCGTATGCCCTGACATCTGCTATTTCCCTGGCGATGCGAGTCCTGTTTGCTTTTGCGAAGGCAATCGCCCGCTGCTCAATACCTACTTCTTCTTCCGTCATCGATCGTTACAGTGCTTTCGATTTTGGTGAAGAAGCCTAACAGTGTGGCGACGGCATGTCCTCAACTCGACGCTGCCTTCCTGAATACCCGATCTCTCGCCATAAACGTTTCCAGCATGTGCGGGATGAGCGTCAGGGCGTCGACCTCTTCGCCATAGGTATGCGAATGCAGTGCCGCGTAGCGCTCGAGGTCGGCCTTCAGGCTGGCGGGGCAGGTGAAGGTCAGCTTCAGGTTCTCGGTTCTCGGCAGTGGGCCGAGGCGCAGCTTGGTCATGCTCATTGCGGGGTTCTCTGTTGAGTGGAGAAAGGCCGATAGGGGCGCAGTACCAGATCGCGGTTGACGATCACGCGCAGGGGCAGGCCAGGGCGCTGGGTCAGCGTGGGCTGGATGTCGAGGTTGCGGCGGGTGACCTCCTGGCCGACCTGATTCACTGTGTCCTGCAGGCTGTCGCGCCCGGCGATGATGATGCGGTCGCCGTCGGTGCGACTGGCCGGTGCGGCCAACTCGGCACCGATACCCAGTAGGCTGATCATGGCCGCGCCAGCGACGATCCGATCCCAATGCCAGTCGACGCCATCCTCGAGACCGGCATAGCCGGCGGCGTCGGTACCGACCAGGTTGTCGAGCTGGAAAGACGAGGAGTCCGGCAAGATCACCCGCTGCCACACCACCTGCACGCGGCTCTGCCCGTAGTTCACCTGGCTGTTGTAGCGTCCTAGCAGGCGGGCGCCTTGGGGGATCAGCACATGCTCACCTGTGGCGCTGTCATAGACCGGCTCGGTCACCGTGGCGATCACGTCGCCGGGTAGATCCGACTTGATGCCGGTGACCAGTGCTGCCGGGATGACGGTACCGGCCATCACCTGGTAGGGCGACTCAGGCATCTGCAGCAATCCGGAATTACGGATTTGTGCATTTACGGATTTGCTGAGAAACGCCTCGTTCTGCTCCTGCTGCGTTGGTGTTCCTGCGGCGGCTACTGCGCCTGACGAAACCATACCCAGAGCCGGGGGGTCGAGTTGAGCGCCACCACCAGATGCGACGTTCGATTTCCGCGCGCTGCTGGTCTGGAAAAACACCGAGGACTGCGCTGCTTCCTCGGCTTCCTTGAGCAGGGCCAGGCGCTCTGCTTCGGCGGCATCTGGCCCATGTCCATAACCTTGCGCGTGCC
>JAEYXX010000159.1 GCA_023431055.1 Pseudomonadota bacterium | reverse complement strand
TCGGCCTCGTCCTTGAAGCGGAACAGCGGCGCCAGCGGGCCGAAGGTCTCTTCCTTGGCCACGGCAGCGGTTTTCGGCACGTCCACCAGAATGGTCGGTTCGAAGAAGGTGCCACCCAGGGCATGCGGCTTGCCGCCCAGGGCCAGCTTGGCGCCTTTGCCTACGGCGTCTTCGATATGTTCCTGCACCTTGGCCACGGCCTTGCTGTCGATCAGCGGGCCGGTGGTGGTGCCGTCTTCCAGGCCGTTACCGATCTTCAGCTTGCCCACAGCGGCGATCAGTTTCTCGGCGAAGGCGTCGTAGACACCGTCCTGCACATAAATGCGGTTGGCGCAGACGCAGGTCTGGCCGTTGTTGCGGTACTTAGAGATCAGCGCGCCTTCGACGGCAGCGTCCAGGTCGGCGTCGTCGAAGACGATGAACGGCGCGTTGCCGCCCAGCTCCAGCGACACCTTCTTGATGTCCTGGGCACACTCGGCCATCAACTGGCGACCGATCTCGGTCGAGCCGGTGAAGGACAGCTTGCGCACGATGGGGTTGCTGGTCAGCTCGCCACCCACTTCGCCGGCGCTACCGGTGACCACGCTCAGCACACCTTTCGGGATGCCGGCACGCTCGGCCAGCTCGACCAGGGCCAGGGCGGAGAACGGCGTCTGCGAAGCCGGCTTGATCACCATGGTGCAGCCGGCAGCCAGGGCCGGGCCGGCCTTGCGGGTGATCATCGCCGCCGGGAAGTTCCACGGGGTGATGGCGGCAGTCACACCAATCGGCTGCTTGATCACGATCAGGCGCTTGTCCGGCTGGTGACCGGGGATCACGTCGCCGTAGACGCGCTTGGCTTCCTCGGCGAACCACTCGATAAAGGAGGCGGCGTATGCAATCTCGCCCTTGGCTTCGGCCAGCGGCTTGCCCTGCTCCAGAGTCATCAGGCGACCGAGGTCATCCTGGTTCTCCATCAGCAACTCGAACCAGCGGCGCAGCTTGTTGGCGCGCTCCTTGGCAGTCAGTGCACGCCAGGCCGGCAGCGCCTTCTCGGCGGCCTCGATGGCACGGCGCGTCTCGGCACGGCCCATCTTCGGCACATGACCGATGATCTCGCCAGTTGCCGGGTTATTCACGGCAATCGTCTGGCCGCTGTCGGCATCCAGCCACTGGCCGTCGATATAGGCCTGTTGGCGGAACAGCTGAGCGTCTTTCAGTTGCATGGCAGTCTCCTTGGATGACCGACGCCCAGGCGTCGGGAGTGGAGTCGTGGACACGAAGCACGCCGCGCGATAAGCACGGCCTGACCTGGTAAATAGTTAAGAGCCGCTGAGTGGCGAAGGGTTCGGGATGAGCGAACACTGCGTTTGAAATCTCAAACGAATCCTAGGAGCGGCACGGGTAAAGGGCAATAGCCGGAAGCGCTAAATCGACGAAAGAATGATAAAAAACTTTCTGAGGGGGCTCTTGGCCAGGGCAAAAGTGTAAAGTTCGTTCGAAATAACGCACACTCATGCACGATGGACGCTAAGCGCCCAGATGCGTATCATTGCGCCCCGCAACGCACTCGTAGCTCAGCTGGATAGAGTACTGCCCTCCGAAGGCAGGGGTCGTGGGTTCGAATCCCGCCGAGTGCGCCAGATAACAAAAGGCCCCAAGTGAAAACCTGGGGCCTTTTTGTTTGCGCCCTCTATCCCAAAAGCCCGCGCAAACCTTGTTGCAGCGTAGAGCGGACGGCCGCATCGCTAGCCACCAGTCGATACAGCTCCAAGTCCTGCCGGCGACGCATCAACATCACCTCATCGAAAATTTTCTCGAACGCCAGATTCTTGTGGTCGTTGTCATGGCTCTGCTGGTACTTGGCCTCGAAGTCCGGGTGTTCCTGAATGCCCTTGAGGATGCTGAGAAATTTCACCCGCTTTTCCTCGGTGGTCACACCCCACCCCTGGAACCAGCGCTCGTTGAAGGTGTGGATGATCTCGTCCAGCGGATCCTTGTCCTCATCACCACCATGTACCCCACGCGGGTTGGGGTTCGCTGGATCCAGTTCGGTGTCCGCCTCATCCAACACGATCTGGTGGTTGAGCTTGACCCGCTCCAGCCCGTAGGACGCCAAATCGACAGAGTTGAGCAGGGCATCGATCTCATCGGCATCCTTGTCCTGCACCTTGAGCTTGGGAATCAGGAACTTGAGGAACCAGAACAGCTTTTCCCAGGCAACGATCTCATAGGGCATGATCGAAGCCATCTGGCCATAGATCTTCACGAACTGCTTGGCCTTGATCTTGAAGTCGATCTTGGCCTCTTCCTCCAACGCCAGCTCATGGTCGAAGCGCTCGACGGCGACATCGATCAGCACACCTAGCTGGCCCGCCTCGACATTGTCGAAGTATTGCCTGGCGAACGCTTCCACCTCGGGCCATTCATACACACCCACCTCGTCAAGCTGATCCTTGAGCTCGTGCAACACGTTGATGTCCGTCGCGCGCGACAGGCTGGTTGCGGTGTAGAACGGATCGAAGGATTGCTTGATGGCGTCCACTTCATTGAAGAAGTCGAGCACGAACAGATCCTCGGTTTTCTTACCCCATTTGGGCGCCGAGCGATTGAGGCGCGACAGCGCCTGCACGGCTAGGACGTCCTGCAGCTTCTTGTCCACGTACATGGCACACAGCTTGGGCTGGTCGAAGCCGGTCAGGTATTTGTTGGCCACCACCAGCAGGCGGTATTCCTCGGTATCGAAGTGATCCCGCGTATCGGCTTCGGGAAAGCCATTGATCTGCGCTTCGCTGTACTCAATACCGTCGACCACCTTCTCCCCGGAAAACGCGATCAGCGCCTTGAACGGCTTGCCGCGCTCCGCCAGCAGGCGGCTGATGGCCTTGTGGTAACGGACGGCAGCCTCGATGTTCTGGGTGATGACCATGCCCTTGGCCTGGCCCTTGAGCTTCTTCGGCGTGACGACCTGATCGATGAAGTGCTCCAGCATGATCTCTGCCTTGGCATCGATGGTCTGCTGGTCGCGCTCGACATAGGCACGCAGCTTCTTTTGCGCCTTCAGCTTGTCGAACAGCGGGTTGTCCTGAATAGATTTCTTGATCTCGTAATAGCTGCGATAGGTCGTGTAGTTGGCCAACACGTCGAGAATGAAGCCCTCCTCGATGGCCTGCTTCATCGAATACAGGTGGAAGGGCTCGAAGCGGCCATCGGCCTGCCGCTCGCCGAACTTCTCCAGCGTGCTGTTCTTAGGCGTGGCGGTGAAGGCGAAGTAGGAGGCATTGCCACGCATCTTGCTTTTCTTGATGGCGCTGAGGATCTTCTCCTGCGTGTCATCCAGCTCGGCGCCACCCATTACCCGGTTCATCGTTCCGTGGGCGCTGCCATCCTGCGAGCTGTGCGCCTCGTCGATGATCACGGCGAAGCGCTTGCCCGCCATGTCGTCGATGCCATCGACGATCACCGGGAACTTCTGGATGGTGGTGATGATGATGCGCTTGCCCTGCTCCAAGGCCTGCTTGAGATCGGCGGACTTCAGCGCCGGTGCGACGATGTTCTTCACCTCGGAGAACTCGCGGATGTTCTCGCGCAACTGCTTGTCCAGCAGGCGGCGGTCGGTCACCACGATCACCGAGTCGAACAACGGCTCGCTCAACGCCCGCGCGCCAGCAACCGCCAGTGAGGCCGGGTAGGTTTCGATCAACTGATAAGCCGCCCAGGTAATCGAGTTGGACTTCCCCGAGCCCGCCGAATGCTGGATCAGATAACGCTGCCCCACACCTTGCTCGCTGGCGTGCTTCACCAGGCGGCGCACCACATCGAGCTGGTGATAGCGCGGGAAGAACAGCGTGCGCTTGGCCAGCGGTGTCTTGCTACTGCCATCCATACGCACGAAATGCTGAATGATGTTAGCCACGCTCTCGCGACTGAAAATTTCGCGCCACAGATAGGCGCTGCGATGCCCGTCAGGGTTCGGTGGGTTGCCGGCACCGTGGTTGTGCCCCTTGTTGAACGGCAGGAAGAAGGTCGCGGCGCCCGCCAGCCGGGTGGTCATATAGACCTCGTCGGTGTCCACCGTCATGTGCACCAGGCAACGGCCAAACTGCAGCAGCGGCTGGCTGCTGTCACGTTCCTGCTTGTACTGCCTCTGACCGTGATAGCGGGCTGTCTGCCCCGTCCAGGGGTTCTTCAGCTCCAATGTGGCGAAGGGCAGGCCGTTGATGAAGAGCACCATATCCAGCTCTTCCAAGGTGTTGCTCAGGGAGTAACGCACCTGGCGCGTGCTGCTGAAGATATTGGCTACGAACTGCTGTTTGATTCGTTGCGAGCTGTTGGCCAGCGGCGCCGGGTACATCAGGTCGAGGTGTACATCGTCGATGGCCAGGCCGCGCTTGAGCAGGTGCAGTACGCCGTACTTGCTCACCAGTCGGTCGAAACGCTCCAGGATGCGCAAATCCCAATCGCTGTAGCGCTGCTTGAGGCAATCCAGCGCTTCGCTCTGGCTGTCCTGCAGAAACTGCCAGAGCACACGGGTATCGACCGCATAGCGGGCATTGAAATCCTGGGCGCGCCCGAGGCGATAGCCATGGTTGGCACTGAAGGGCTGCTCGGCGGCACCCTCGCGAACAGCCGCCAACTCTTCCAGGCAGGTGCCCGTCAGATACTTCTCGATGCTGGCTTCCAGCGCCCGTTCGTTGGTCTTGCTTACCATGCCGGCTTCCTTGTGCCTGTCCTTCTTGCCTGCGTCAGGCTCGCCCGGCGCGGGGTACAAATGTCTAAACCATTTGGCCAGGAAGGGCTTAGACATTTGCCATCACCCACCTGAACCACCACTAACCCACTGATTTATCAGGCATCGCAGCCAGTAGCGAAGCGGGCTGAGCGCCTGCCGAATGTCTAACGAATCGGCTTATTCGTCCAGCGCTAGACATTCAGTCAAATGGCCGGCAAATGAGCGGCAGGCCGGCAAGCGCCTAAAACCGGGGCCTTTGGCCTGATTTCCCTGCCGCCAAGAGTGCGCCAGTCAAATGACCGTCAAATGAGATCGGTCAGGCCCAGCAGGGCACATAACGATAAGCCTTGCGGTTGGCCGCCGGGTCATACAGGCGGATCAACCCGGCCTCGATGGTCTGCTTGATGATGCGGCTGACCATGGCGCTATTGCCTTCGTCGATCTGGAAGCGCTGGCGCAACGAGGTGTTGTTCATTGGTTCACGATTCACGTATTTCAGGCAGCAGTGTTGGTAGCAGGCACGGATACGATCTTCCTGGCCCATGTCGCGGTAGTCCTGATGGGCGAACAGCACCACGCGGGTGTGTTCGTCGGTCTGCTCGAAGATCGGCGCCGGTAGCTGGTACAGCTCGGTCTGCGCCACCACCTTGTCGATGCCGCTGCCACGTTCCTCACAGATGCCGATGCGGCGCATGAAGGAGGCCAGCCCCTCGTTGCGGCTGCGCGGCGGACTGTCGAGAAAGCGCTGCGGATCGACCAGCGGCACGCCAGGGTTGGTGATTTCCAGGCGCCGCTCGAACAACTCGATCATCGGTCCGGTGCCGCTCAGGTTGAAGTCCTGGTGGATGATGGCGTTGGCCACCAGCTCACGCAGGGCCAGCTCCGGATACATCGGCACCTCCTGGCGGAACGCCTTGCCGATTTCCTCGTTGGCCGGCAGCAGGGTTTTCAGGGTGTCGATCAAGCCCTCGAAGCCCAGGGCATAGCCCTTGTTGCCAGTCAGCTCGCGCAGGGTTTCCAGCTTGCCGTTGCCCTTGTAGTGGATCAGCCGCACGGCCTTGCGCCCCAGCACGGGGAAGTCCTGCAGGCGCCTGGCGAAGAGGATCGCGCCCAGGTTGCAGATATGCCATTGCCCGCTGTCACTGCGCTGGATCATGCGGTCAGCGGCCAGTGCGGAGAGAATCGCCTCGCGCCCTTCCGGCAGGGGCTGGTGGGTGAGGTCGAAGTAGGCCGAATAATCGAGCAGCTTGAGCACCTGGTCGATGCCGAGGTTCTGCACGGCCAGTTGCTGCTCGAAGGGCACACGGTCGAACACACGCCAGAGCGCCCGCTCCTTTTCCGGAAACTCGCGCAGCTTCTTCTTGTAGGAGCCGACGCGAATATATTCGACGCCATCGAACTGCACCGGCGTATGGCGAGCCGCCTGGACTTCCAGAATCACCACCGGCAGCCCCTCGGCGGCGACGAACTCGAAGAAGCGGAAGTGGATCTTCGGCGCGGTCTTCTGCAACAACCAGCTTTCTAGCTCCTGCTGCTTATGGCGTGCGGCGGAGGGCTTGAAGGCCGTGCCGATCACGGCATGGCTGGTATCGTCGATGCCCCACAGCAGGTAGCCGTACTCCTTGCCGAGCAGGGCGGCGGCATTGGCCAGGGCGGAGATATATTCGCCAATCAGCAGCGCATCGTCGTTGCCCTGCTTGAACTCCACCCACTCGGTTTCCTGCGGCAGCGCGCACAGCTCCCGCAACAGCGATTGCAGATAGCTCAGGTCGCGCTCCACACTCATCAGGCGATCTCCCGTTCCTCGATCTCGGTTGGCTCCACCACACCCGGCACCTTGATCTTGCCGGTCACGGCACTATTGATCAGGGTGGCTTTGTATTCTCTGAGTCTTTCAATCTGACTGGAAATATTGTTTATAACCTGATTTATTGGAGCTGAATGATCTTCAATATACCCGCATATTTTAGCCTGTTCGTCGACGCTAGGAAGCAGGGATTTAATTGCATAAAAATTGCTATTTGAAAGATTCTGCAGCCCTATCGTCATACCATTTGAGGCTCCTGCGTATATAGTCTTGTATGGCTCGGTATGAAATAAGTGCTCAAAATACTTTGTGACTACGCCTTTCTGAGGCTCAAAAACGCCATAGTGAAAAGTTACGACCCCATCATAAGCTGACTCAAAGAAAACACCCAAGTGCCCCTTGAAGCGGTTCACCACTAAGTCACCCGGAATGCAGCGCTTGAAATTCTTCCTATGAGCAGGGCTAAGGGAGCGCTCCGTCATCTCATCGGAGGGAATAACTCCGTCAACTTGAGATAGAGACAGAGGCAATTCATCTCCCTGCACAGGCCTAGATTTCTCCCTGAAAATTCGCCGATTAAAAACAACCTCCCAATGCGCCGGAATCTGGCCAATCCATTCGATACCGGAGTCCCGCATTGGAGCATGCGGATCAAGGCCATGGGTTACGGCTTGCTGGATCAGTATCTGTTTGCGCTCTTTCAGCAGTTCGATCTGGCGTTCCTTGATCTGGATTGCTTGATCAATTTGCATTGCTCTGCCATCGAGAAAATCAGCTATCGCGACTTGCTCAGAGATAGGAGGCAGATAGACGACTGCGCGCTTGAGGTGCGCCCAGTAGAGATTGCGCTGGATGGTGCCAACTCCCTTGGAACTGATTAAATACTGGCTAACCATCGAACCATCTCTGAACAGATAGTTGGCAAATCGAGAATCCAACCGTTTATCTAGTTCAAATACTAAATATGCAGGGCTGACGATTCCTCTGAATTTCGAGACACCAACAGAACCTCGCCAAGCCTGCTGGTTATTAAGAACAAAGTCACCGACGTCTACAAGTTGATAGCTCGATAGATCTGCGCTTGTTGCGTTCGTGCGCTTTTCATCGATGTCATCAAACTTAACAACGCCCAACTCAAGATAGACAGATAGCAAATCCTCATCTTTTTGATTAGCAATGGATTTGATTTTAGCTATTGCGCACAAGGGGAGTTGAATCCAGTTTTGAGGGACTTTTCCAAACCACTCCCATCCCGTTGATGGGGACTTTTGCTGCTTCCACGATAAAGGAGACTGATCAAGCATGTTCAGCTCCTAGCAACTCATTAAGGGAAACGCCCAAAATCTCCGCAATCAACCCTTCCGCCTGCTGCTCCAGCGCCACGATCTCCCGCGCCACCTCTTCCATGCTGCGTAGCGGCTGATGCTTGTAGAAGTATTTATTGAAGCTGATCTCGTAGCCGATCTTTACCGACTCCAGATTGATCCAGGCTTCTGCCACATGGGGCTGCACTTCGGCCTTGAAGAAGCGGTGGATGGAATCGGCCAGGGGGATGCTTTCGCTGTCGCGCAGGTCGCTGTTGGGCTCGTAGGTGATAAATTCGCCAGCCTTGTCGCTCGGGTAGTAACCGAAATCCGGTAGGTCGACTTCATTACAGCCCAAGCGGCCGAGCAGCGCAGCCAGTTCGGCGCGGTCGAACTTCTCCACCTTGCGAATGACCTTGGCGGCGTTTTCGTCGTACCAGCTCACGGCATTGAGCAGCTGGTTGCGCTCGCTGGCGGCGAGCTTGATGCCGGCGTCCTTGCCCAGTTGCTTGAGCACCTTGTCCACCAGTTTGGCGAACAGGTTGAAGTCGTCGAACGCCTCTTGGCCGATGGCCTGCATCAGGTAGTTGGCCACGGTGACCAGCAGCGATTGCTTGGCCCAGGTTTCCAGGCTCAGCAGCTTCTTGCGGTGCTTGGCGTTGAGCTCCAGGCCTTGCTCTTCGCACCAGGCGAGAATGGCCTTTTCGTGCTGGGCCAGGGTGTCGTCCTGGTACACCGCTTCGCCCCACTGCTGGTAGATCCACTGCATGGGTTCGCGCAGAGCCTTGTCGAAGCGCAGGGTTTCGATGCGCTCGGCACTGAACTGCGCCTTGCGCCGGTCTGGCCGTTCGATGCTGACCTTGTGGTAGCCGAAGTCGCGGTTGTCGAACACCTGCGCGGCAATGCCGTCGCCGCCAGCCGGGCGGTCGATGCTGGCGAGGTCGAGGTAGGTCTGGGTGATCTGCTCGATATGCTCGGGGGCGAACTCGCAGTTCTTGTTGCCGAGGTTCTTGCGCAGCTTGCGGTAGAGCAGGCTGGCGTCGATCAGTTGCACCTTGCCGCGGCGCTGCGCCGGCTTGTTGCTCGACAGCAGCCAGATGTAGGTGGTGATGCCGGTGTTGTAGAACAGGTTGTTGGGCAGCTGGATGATGGCGTCGAGCAGGTCGTTCTCGATCAGGTAACGGCGGATATTGCTCTCGCCGCCGCCAGCGTCGCCAGTGAACAGGCTGGAGCCGTTGTGCACCGAGGCGATGCGCGAGCCGAGGCCGCTGTCGCCCGGCGCCTTCATCTTGTTGACCATTTCCATGAGGAACAGCAGTTGCCCGTCGCTGGAACGCGGCGTGGCATCCTGCACCTCCAGGTGGCCCCAGTAGTCGCGCAGGGCGACCTTGAAGCGCGGGTCGATGACTTCGCTGCCGTCCTTGATGAATTTCTGCTCGCTGGCCCAGCTCTTGCCGTACGGCGGGTTGGACAGCATGAAGTCGAAGCGGCTGCCGGCAAACTCGTCCACCGACAGGGTGGAGCCGGGGCGAATGTTGGCCGGGTTGTTGCCTTTGATCATCATGTCCGACTTGCAGATGGCATAGGTCTCATCGTTGATTTCCTTGCCATACAGATGGACGTCGCGCGTGGTCCCCTGCGCGGGGTACTTCTCCTCGATGAAGTTCTGCGACTCGGTGAGCATGCCGCCGCTGCCGCAGGCCGGGTCGTAGATGGTCATGACCGGGGGCAGGCGATCCTTGATCGGGTCGAAGACCAGGTGGGTCATCAGCTCGATCACCTCACGCGGGGTGAAGTGTTCGCCGGCCTCTTCGTTGTTCTCTTCGTTGAACTTGCGGATCAGTTCCTCGAAGACGTAGCCCATGCCCAGGTTGCTCAGGGCTGACAGGCGGTTGCCCTTGGGGTCTTCCGCGTCTGCAGGGGTGAGGTTGATATAGGGCGAGGTGAACTTCTCCAGCACGTCCAGCAGCACGTCCTTGCTGGCCATGTGGCGCACCTGGGCCTTGAGGTTGAAGCGGCGGATGATGTCCTTGACGTTGTCGCTGAAGCCATCGAGGTATTCCTCGACGTTGGCCTGGAGAATCTGCTGGTTGTTGGTGGCGGTCTTGTAGAGCTGGCTCAGCGTCCAGTTGCTGATGTTGTAGAACACGTAGCCGGAGGCCGCCCGCAGGGCGCTGTCGTCCAGTTCGGTAGTGCTCATGGCGCTGCGCTGGAAGGCCAGCTCTTCCATCACCTTGGGCTTGGTCGGCTCCAGCAGGGCATCCAGGCGGCGCAACACCACCATGGGCAGGATAACGTCGCGATACTTGCCACGCACATACACATCACGCAGGCAGTCGTCGGCAATCGACCAGATGAAAGAAACCAGTTTGTTGTGGACCGCGTGGTTCACTGCAGATGCTCCGTGTCTGAACGCTTGGCAGCCGGAGCAAGCTAGCTCACGGCGGCAAAAACTAAACGGCGCATGTTAACCAAATGCGGTTGGCCAGAGGTTACCTACGTCACCTCAACTGTAAGGCAATCGCCAAATGAACAATGCCGCACCCTCATGGGTGCGGCATTGTTCGTTACAGCGCGCCGATCAGCTCAGCGCATCACGGCTATGCACACCGTCGACCAGACGCTGAATACCCAGCGGGTTGGCGTTCTGCAGCGCCTCCGGCAGTACCTCGTCCGGGTAGTTCTGGTAGCACACCGGACGCAGGAAGCGGTGGATCGCCAGGGTGCCGACCGACGTACCACGGGCGTCGGACGTCGCCGGGTACGGGCCGCCATGCACCATGGAGTCGCAGACTTCCACGCCAGTCGGGTAGCCATTGAGCAGCACACGGCCCGCTTTGACTTCCAGCAGCGGCAGCAGGTCGCGGAAGGCGCTCAGGTCTTCACGCTCGGCGATCAGGGTCGCGGTCAGTTGGCCGTGCATGCTCTGCAGAGCACGGGTCAGCTCGGCGCTGTCGGCCACTTCGACGACGATGCTGGTCGGGCCGAAGACTTCTTCCTGCAGCAGGTGGTCGCCTTCGAGCAGCATGCTCACGTCGGCCTTGAACAGCTGCGGCTGCGCCTGGTTGCCGGTCTGCTCGTTGCCCGCCAGGTGAGAGACCTTGGCATGGCCTTTCAGTTGCGCAACGCCGCTGGCGTAGCTGCGCAGAGTGCCGGCGTTGAGCATGGTCTGTGCCGGTTGTGCGCTGATGGCATCGGCCAGGCCGGCGACGAACTCGCTGAACTCGGCGCTGCGAATGCCGATGATCAGGCCAGGATTGGTGCAGAACTGACCGCAGCCCAGTACCACGGAGCCCGCCAGCTCCTTGGCGACAGTGGCACCACGCGCTTTCAGGGCGCCCGGCAGGACGATCACCGGGTTGACGCTGGACATCTCGGCGAACACCGGAATCGGCTGCGGACGGGCAGCGGCCATGTCGCACAGGGCGCGGCCGCCTTTCAGCGAGCCGGTGAAGCCGACGGCCTGGATGGCCGGGTGCTTGACCAGGATCTCGCCGACGCCGCCACCGAAGATCATGTTGAACACGCCCTTGGGCATGCCGGTTTTCTCGGCGGCACGGATGATCGCATCGGCTACGCACTCGGCGGTGGCCATGTGGCCGCTGTGCGCCTTGAATACCACCGGGCAACCGGCAGCCAGGGCCGAGGCGGTGTCGCCACCGGCAGTGGAGAAGGCCAGCGGGAAGTTGCTGGCGCCGAATACGGCGACCGGGCCGACGCCAATCTGGTACTGACGGATGTCAGGACGCGGCAGCGGCTGGCGATCCGGCAACGCGCGGTCGATGCGCGCACCGTAGAAGTCACCACGACGCAGCACCTTGGCGAACAGGCGCATCTGGCCACTTGTACGACCACGTTCGCCCTGAATGCGGGCAGCGGGCAGTGCAGTTTCGCGGCAGACCAGGGCTACGAAGTCGTCACCGAGAGCATCGATTTCGTCGGCAATCGCCTCGAGGAACTCGGCACGGCGTACCGCCGACAGGTTGCGGTAGGTCGGATAAGCGGCAGCGGCAGCCTGAGCGGCAGCGTCGACTTCTTCCGGCGTGGCCTGGATGAAGGTGTACGGCAGCGCTTCACCGCTGCTGGCGTCAAGGCTCTTGTGCTGCACGGTGCCGGCGGCGCGGCGCTCACCGCCGATGTAATTGTGGCCAGTCAGACTCAGCATGGCGTTCTCCTGTCAGTGAATGGCGGGCAAGGCGCCATCGGGACAATGAATGAGGCCCGGCGGCAGTACCGGGATTCGCAACCGCCTGCGCAGTTGTAGGATGTATGATAAGTGACAACAACGAATTTGTCCTGTTTACCTTCAACGACGCCGGATGCGTTCTGAAGTGGCGCTCAGGGACTTACGC
The DNA here is from genome assembly GCA_023431055.1 of Pseudomonadota bacterium. Taxonomy (GTDB): domain Bacteria; phylum Pseudomonadota; class Gammaproteobacteria; order Pseudomonadales; family Pseudomonadaceae; genus Aquipseudomonas. The sequence continues at coordinate 16,780 of JAEYXX010000159.1, read as the reverse complement.
TGTGCTGCTGAGGCTCGCTGCGATAATGCAGAGGTGCCATGCCGAACCAGCGCACACAGGCCTTGTGAAAGCTGCTCTGATCGCGAAAGCCTAACTGCGCCGAGATGTACTTGAGGCTACGTGTGCTGTGGCGCAGCAGGCTGGCTGCCTGTCGCTGATGTGCCGCGTCGAGCAGGTCGGAGAAATTCACCTCATTGCGCATAAGGCCATGCTGCAGGCTGCGCTTGCTCATATCCAGTTGAGTCGCCACCTCCCCCAGGCCGGGGCTGATCCCCAGGCTGAGCTGCGCACTGAGGATGCGCCGGACCCGGCCCTCCAACGATCCATCTACCTGCTCGCTCATCCAGGTTCTGGCGTATTCGACGTGCAGCGGATGCAGGGCTTGCGCAGCGGTAGGCAAGCAGATCTCAGCATCGCTCAAGCTGAAGGTCATGCGGTTGCGCGGCGCGCCGAAGCGCAGGTTGTCACCGAACAGCCGGCGCAGCTCACCGGTATCCGCTGGTTGCGCGTAGGTCAGCTCCAGCAGCACTGGCATCGGCCGCTCGAAAGGCGCCAGCCAGTTTCGATGGCCGGGATCAGCGTCGGGTGCGGGTTGAGCGTCCAGTTGCGGCAGATCTTGCCCTTAAGGCCCAGGGATTCGCCGTAGGTGGGCAGGATCAGCTCGATGGCAGCGGTGTTGAAGCCGATGCCGTGGTTGAGCGACTGGACGTTGTGTTTCTCGTAGATACCGCGAATCGCCATCATCGCCATCAGTACGTGCACCGGCTTGATATGGCGCGGGTCGCGGGTGAACAGCGGCTCGATGTAGAAAGGCTTGTCGGCCACCACCACGAAGTCGACCCAGGAGGCGGGGATGTCTACGCGCGGCAGCTCGTCGACGATCTCGTTGACCTGGAAGATCACGATGCCGTCGCTGAACGCGGTGGGCTCGACCAGGGCCGGGGTGTCCTCGGTGCTCGGCCCGGTATAGATGTTGCCGTGGCGGTCAGCCTGGAAGCCGGCGACCAGCGCTACGTTGGGGATCAGATCCACCAGCAGGCGCGAGTACAGCTCGATATAGGTGTGAATGGCGCCGACTTCCATCTGCCCGTCTTCGAGCAGTTGGCCGATGCGCAGGCTCTGCGGCCCGGCGAAGGAGAAGTCGAGCTTACGGGCGATGCCACGCTCGAACAGGTCGAGGTGCTCAGCGCGGCTGACGCTGGGCATGATCATGTGCAGGTCGTGCAGGTCGTGCAGGCGGCCGGGGTCGGCCTGGGCCAACGAGCGGGAGAGGAAATCCGCCTGCTTCTGGTTATTGCCTTCGAGCACCACGCGATCACCGGGGGCAATCAAGGCTTCGAGGGCCGCGACTATCTTGTCGCTGGGCAGGACCACGCCATTTGCGAGGTTGCGCACCTGATCGAGTCGCCGGGCTTTTTCAGCGCGACGACGCGACCACTGCGGCGGTGGGGATATTGTTGTTGTCATTGAAGACTCCACGAGTTCCGCTGTCGTGGAGGCACCTTAGGAGCGTGACCTTGTGGTCATCAATCAAGCAAGTGACGTGATCGTTACGCCCAGGTTAACGATTGCTCAAGCTCGGGCGTCTGAAGCATCGTCCTGGCCCGAACGGACAGGCATCCTGGCCACTTCCAGGCGGTCACGGCCTCGCTGCTTGGCCTGATAGAGCAGCTTGTCGACGGCGTTGAGGAAGTCCTGCGAACGGTCGTGGGCACCCGGCACGATGGTGCCGACACCGAGGCTGATGGTGAGCAGGGACGATACCGCCGAGCGCTCGTGGGCAATGCGCTGCCGGCGCACCTGCTGGCGGCAGCGTTCGGCGATGTGCCGGGCGGCGGCTTCGTCGGTCTCCGGCAGCACCAGCACGAACTCCTCGCCACCGAAGCGGCCGACGAAATCCCGCGGCCTGTTGACCGCGCGGCTCAGCGCCTGACCGACGCTCTTCAGGCAATCATCGCCCTGAACATGGCCGTAATGATCGTTGTACTGCTTGAAATGGTCGATATCCAGCAGGATCAGTGATAACGGCTGCTGATTACGCTGGGCGTTGGCCCACTCGCTGGCCAGCACTGTGTCGAACATGCGCCGGTTGGCCACGCCGGTCAGGCCATCCTTGTAGGAATACTCTTCCAACTGCTTCTGCAGGGTCAGCAGTTGCTCCTCGGTCTTCTTGCGCTCGCTGATGTCGAACATGAAGCCGATCAGCGAGTCCACCTCGCCGTTGTCGTCGCGCACCACATGCACCACGTCGCGAATCCACACGTAGTCGCCGGCGGCGGTCAGCGCGCGGTAGTCGGCCTCGTGGTCGACACCGTTCTGCGACTGCGACACACAGAAGCCTACCACCCGCTCGCGATCCTCCGGGTGCATGCGCGCCGCCCAATCCTCGGCGCTGACCCAACTGGCCTGCGACCAGCCCAGCAGGCTCTCGATCTGCGGGCCGATATAGGCGAAGGTCATGGTCTTCCAGTCGATCTTCCAGGGGATCGCCCGGGTGGATTCGAGCAGGGTCTTGTAGACGGCGCTGTCGGTTGCTGCGGCTTCGCTCATGATGGCCCGGTGTGTCGAGAAGGCGGGGTTCCCTTATACACCAGCGGGGCGACGCGGTGATGCCCTGAGCGGACGGACTGCGGAACTTCCCCGGAATGCGCGCCGGTTCATGAAACCCGCCTTGTGCCGGCACCCTGCTTTCGCAAGAATGCGCGCTCTCTGTTGCTGACCGGCTGGTCAGCGGCAGCATGCCAACAATAACCGGACATCGATCCGGTAGTCCCCGAAGGGGCAAGGCCGGCGCCATCCGCCAGGCCGAACCCTGCAAGCCATCCGATTCGCATCCAGGCCCGCCAGTTTCGGCGCAGGCCTCGCCACGCGTTTTCCGTAAAAAGGTATATCGATGTTCAAGACCTCTCTGGCGGTTGCCCTCGCCACCCTGCTGTGCTCCGCCCAGGCCATGGCAGAGCCGATCCTGATCAAGTTCTCCCACGTGGTGGCCGAGGACACGCCCAAGGGCAAGGGCGCCCTGATGTTCAAGCGGCTGGCCGAGGAACGCCTGGCCGGCAAGGTGCAGGTGGAGGTGTATCCCGACTCCACGCTATTCGGCGATGCTGACGAGCTGCAGGCGCTGCGCGACAACAAGGTGCAGCTGCTGGCGCCGTCGCTGTCGAAGTTCGAGCAGTACACCACTCAGCTGCAGGTGTTCGACCTGCCCTTCCTGTTCGATGACCTGGAGGCGGTCAAGCGCTTCCAGAAGCGCGAGAAGAGCCGCGAGCTGCTGCGTTCGATGGCCGGCCACGGCATCTACGGCCTGGCCTACTGGAACAACGGCATGAAGCAGCTATCGGCCACCCGCGCGTTGCAAACGCCCGCCGACGCCGCCGGCCTGGCGTTCCGCATCCAGCCTTCGGAAATCCTCGAGCAGCAGTTCGCCCGGGTCGGCGCCAGCAGCCTGCGCCTGCCGTTCGCCGAAACCCGCGCCGCCCTGCAGGCCGGGCGCGTACAGGGTGCGGAGAACACCTGGTCGAACCTCGCCAGCCAGCAGTTGGGCGCGCTGCAGCCCTATGTCACGGAAACCGATCATGGCGTGCTGAGTTACATGCTGGTGAGCAACTCCAGCTTCTGGACCAGCATCCCCTATCAGGTCCGCGTGCAGCTGGAGGCGATCATCGACGAGGTCACGCTGGCGGTGAATAACGAGGCCGAAGCGCTCAACGCCCGCGATCGCCAACGTCTGATCGCGGGCGGCAGCCAGCTGGTCAACCTCAGCGGCGAGCAGCGTGCCGCCTGGCGCGCGGCGATGCAGACGTTATGGCAGGAATACGAAGGCAAGATCGGCAGCGATGTGCTGCGTGCGGCGCAGACGGTCAACCGGCGCTGACCGTCCGCTGCCAAAGACCTGCAGCCGGCGCTAGCTGGCGCCGCTGCAGGCTGACGGCAATCAGGCTTCTTTGGCCTGCAGGCCGGCGTACAGACGGGTCAGCTCGTTGAGCTGGCGGAACAGCGAGTCGGTGCTGACGGTGATCGCGGTCGGCACGAAGTCCTGCGCGGCATGCAGGTCGATGCCCTTGAGGGTGAAGCCCCAGTGGGCACGGGCGCGGCGCTGCGCGTTGGCGATCTCCTCGTTCGGCGTACCGCGGGCTTCCAGTTCCTTGAGGATGGTTTCGAAGTCGCTCACGGCCTTGTCCAGCTTGGCGTCCAGGTCCGGCGCCGGTACACGCCAGGACTTGGCCATGTAGAGCATGGCGATGCGCTGGGTCTGCACACGTGCCCAGCCGGTGCGGTGCACGGAGGCGCCCATGGCGCCCAGATGCTTGCCCATCAGGTCGCTGACATTCTGCGTCTGCTGCAGCAGTTCCTCGCTGGTGGCGAGCATCTGCGCCGCCTTGGCTTGGTCCGGCTTGGCTTCGATCTGCTGGCGATGGACGGCCCAGGTGGCATCGACCTTGGCCAGCGCAGCCTTGATTTCGGCAGTCGGCGCATAGCCCGCCAGTGCCTTCTGGCTGGCGTCGAAACGCTCGACGGTTTCCTTCAACTGACGCTGGGCAGCATCGACACGCACATCGGCGCCGACCATCAGATAATTCTTGGCCATGCGCTGGGTCAGCGAGCGCTGCAGACCGGCCATGTTCATGGCTTCGGAATCGCTCAGCTGAGCCAGGCCGGGCATGCTCACCAGTGTCGTGCAGGCGAGCAGGATAAGAGACAGGTACTTCTTCAACACGTCGGTACTCCAATTTCGAGAACGGGCAATGCACCGCAGGCGGATGCCAGCAGTGACGAAAGAACCCTTGAATACGGGGTTTTTATTGGAATGCGGGGGCAGTTTCGACGGGCGTGAGGCCCAGATGCTGCGGAAAGGACGCCATGATAGCCATTAAAACGCCATCATTCTGTGCACTCGCTCATGAAGCGGACGACTGGTCGTCATTTCCGCTCGCGTTCGGATAAAAAAGCCGCCAGTCGCCATGAAACAGGGGAAGGGCGACTGACGGCGGAGGAGCCGGACGACAATGCTCAGGATAGCAGGCTGACCACCGTGGACCTGCTGATGTTGGCCTGGGCGACCACGGTCTGGGTGACCGCGGCGTAGCTGCTGGGGCTGCGGCGCATCAGATTGAAGACTTCGCCAGCGAAGTCGCGCGCCCATTCGCGTTCGTTCTGCTCGGCATGGCGGGCGAGAAACTCGCGGATCTCTTCCTGGCGATGGCTGAGCTGCTCGCGCAGCGCGCCGATCCTGTCCAGCGCCGCAACCACTTCGTCCAGCGCCCGGCGCAACTCGCGCGCGCCGTCCAGGCGGGCGGCATCGGGCAGGCGCAGCAACTGCTCTTCCTGGCTGATCACCGGAGCGGCAGCCTTGGCCGCCAGCTTGCCTTCGCCCTGCATGCGCAGCTCGCCCTTGAGCTGCTGCCACTCGCTTTCACGGGCGCTGAATTTCAGCGCACCGCCGTTATCCACTTCGGCGCGGATGCCGGCCGGACCGAGGCCGGCATTGAAGCGACGGAGGATCTGCTGCTCGCTCAAACCCTCATCGAGCACCACTGCCAGCGGCTCGGCCAGCTTGCGCCCGGCGCTGAACAGCAGGGTTTCCTTGCCGGCCTGCTGGATAGCGGCCATGGATTCCAGGCCCTGCAGGCTGAAGCGGCTGCGCACCGGCTCGGTGAGGCGCAGCTTGAAGCTGGCGTCCAGCGCCTCGCCGGAGCGCTGGCCGCGTTCGGCCAGCAGCTGGCGTACCTGTTCCAGCTCACGCTTGAGGCCTTCGCGTTCGCCGGCCTGGGCATTGCTCAGTTCGCGGCTGAGGCTGAGCTTGAGCTGGCCGAGGCGCCCGGCCAGCTCACCGAGGTAGCTGTCGGCGGCCTGCATCGAGGTCAGCTGCTGATTGAGCTGCAGGTTGAAGCTGGTGCTCTTGCCGCGCGGCTGCGCCGTGGTCTCGGCAGGCGCCTGCTTGCGCTGGCGCTGCACCGCCTGCTCGCCCTGCACCGGGCGCCGCGCCTGCGGATCGAGGGCGGTGACGACCGGCAGCTGTTTGTCGACCTTGATCACAGGCGCCACTCCTTACAGCAGGCTGAACAGCGACATCTCGTTGATCTTCAGATAGGTCTTCTGCGTCGCAGCGAGAGCCAGCTGATAGTTGTTCAGATCGATGGTGGCGCCGGCATAGTCCAGTTGCGACAGCTCCCCCTCGATCTTCTGATTGACCAGCGAAACATCTTCATTGCTATCGGTTAGCAGGTTCAGCGCGTTCTGCCGCCCTCCAAGCTCGGTGATCGAGCCGAGCACACGGCCATGAGTCTCGTCCAGAGCGCCGAGGGTATCGACGATCTGCTGGCGCACGGCCGGATCGGTGGCGTCCAGTGCCGGATCCTGCAGGGTGTTGATCAGACCACGCAGCTCATTGAGCATGCCCACGCCAGCGCCGAAGACGCTGGCCGCCGTGACGTTCTCATCGACCAGCACGCCGTTGGCCACGGCAGCCTGACGGTGCTTATCGTTACCGGTGATGCTGTAGGTCTGGGTCGCGGCATCGAAGCTCAGTGCCGGGGTGTCGCTGAGAGTGCCGGAGAACAGGTAACGGCCCTCTTCGTCGCGCACATTGGCGAAGCTGAAGATGGTGTCCTCGATGATCGACAGCTCACCGGCCATGGCAGACAGGTCTTCACTGGTGTTGGAGCCGTTGGCCGCCCACAGCAGCAGATCACGTACGTTGAGCATGGCGTCGGAGCTGGACTTGAGGTTGGCCTCCTGGGTCGACAGGCTGCCGGAGACGTTGGCAATGTTCTTGCGGAACTGCTCCAGGCTCGCTTCCTCACGCTGCACGCGCAGCACCCGCACGCTGGCGATGGGATCGTCCGACGGCAGCAGAATGCGCTTGCCGGTGGCCATCTGCTGCATCAGCTTGCCCAACTCGGCGGAACTGGCGTTCATCGAGTTGTGCATCAGCGAGGTGATCTGCGAGTTGGTGATGCGCATCATGGCTGAATCTCTCTGAAACCGCGTCAGAACGCGGAAAGCATGTCGTCGAACAACTGGTTGGCGGTGCTGATCACCTTCATGTTGGCCTGGTAGGCCTGCTGGTAGGTCATCAGGTTGACCGCCTCCTCATCCAGGCTCACGGCGCTGACGCTGTCGCGCTGCGATTGGGCCTGCTGGGTCACGGCGGTGGCGGACTTGAGGTCGGCCTGATTCTGTCGGCTATTGCTGGCGACCTGGCCAAGCAGGCCGGCGTAGGCGTCGTTGAGGGTGACCTGGCTGCCGTTCAGGGTGATGGTCTGGTTCTTCAGCCCGAGCAGGTTCAGCAGCACTTCGTTGTTGCCGGTCTCCCCTGCTGCCGAAGACAGCGCCAGCTGCTCGGCGGTCAAAGGCTCGACCCGCAGCAACGCGGTGGTGCTGGTCGCATCGTAGACGAACAGCGGCTGGCCCGGATTGCCATTGAGGTCGAAGCCGGTGGCGAGCACGTCGTTGACCATCTGCGCCAGTTGGCTGGCCATGTCATGCAGCGCCTCCAGGTTCGGCCGCAAGCTGCCGTACTCGACCTCGTGCAGGCCACCGAAGGCGCCGCCGAAACCGTCCTGGCGCAGCGGGAAGCTGGTGCCGGCGAATGCCAGGCTGACTTCCTGCTCGCCGCTCGCGGTCATCGCCACCTTGAGCTGGCCGGCAGTCGGCCCGGCCACCAACGGCTGACCGTTGGCAAGGGCGACGTTGACCGAACCGTCGGCCACTTCGTTGACGCGCAGCTTGGCGAACTGGCTGAGTTCGCCGATCAGACTTTCGCGATGATCGCGCAGTGCGGTGCTGTCGCCCTTGACCGATTCGGTCTCGACGATCTTCTTGTTCAGCAGCGCGATGTTCTCGGTCAGGCCGTTGATCTCGGTGGCCATGGCCGTGCGCTGCTCCTGCAGCGCCTTGACCTGCGCGTCGATGTTGCTGCTCAGACCGTTGAAGCGCTGCGCCAGGTTGCCAGCCTCGCTGATGATCTGCTGGCGCAGGGCGATGGAGCCCGGCGTGGCGCTGGCTTCGCTGAGCGCGGCGAAGAACTGGTCGAGGCCGGCGCTGATGCTCGAACCGGTGCCGGACATCAGCGCCTCCAGCGCGGTCAGATACTGCTGCGAGGCACTGTAGAAGCTCTGCTCGGTGGTGGCGCGCCACAGTTGCTGGTTATGAAATTCGTTGGTCATGCGGCGAATGCTGATCACCTCGACACCGCCGCCGACGCTCAGCCCGCCCTGCCCGGCCAGCGAACCGGTGATGGTCTGCAGACGGCTGAAGCCCGGCGTCTTGACGTTGGCGATGTTCTGCCCGGTGGTGGCCAGGGCCACCTGGCTGGCACGCACGCCGCTGTAGGCGATCTGATTGAGGATGCTCACGAATTAACTCTCCTGCCGCTCGAAGCGCATCGGCTGAGCGAAGGCCGCCAGACGCGAGGTACGAGCGTCGTCGGCAGCGAATTGGGCTGTTACCGAAGAGAGGGCGACGGAATCGGCGGCGGACTTAAATTCCCCATGCGCCAGCACCTGCTTGCCGGCAACGGCACCGAGCAGCAGGCCGCTGTCGGCACTCAGGGCGCTGGCCAGTTGCTGGCGGGTCTGCGCGCTGAGCGGGCTGCTGACCTGGGCATCGTCCTTGGGCGGCTGCTCGGCCTTGGCCAGGTCGCCGAGGATCTTGCGCGTGTAATCACGAGTTTCCTGAAAGGGGATGCGCTCGATCCAAGCGCCGGTGGCGATCTCGCCGCGGCGCGGATCGCCATTGACCTTGAGCCATTCGTCGACGCGGCCGGGGCCAGCGTTGTAGGCGGCCAGCGCCAGTGCCTGGTGGCCGTCGTAACGCTGCAGCATCTTGTCCAGGTAGGCACTGCCCAGGCGCTTGTTGTAGGCGGCGTCGCTGGTCAGGCGCGCTTCGCTGAATGGCAGGCCGAGTTCGGCAGCCATTTCCCGCGCAGTTTCCGGCATCAGCTGCATCAGGCCGCGCGCGCCCTTGGGCGATACCGCGTCGATGCGACCGGCCGACTCCTGCTGGATGACCCGATCGACCAGGGCGACGAAGCCCGCCGAGCCCTTGTCCCACACCTTGCCGAGGCTGTCGATGCCGCGCTGCCAGGTGCTGCGCAGCGGCTCCAGCAGGCTGCCGGAGGAACGCTGCGGCAGTTCCGCCGAGCGGGCAGCGGCTGCGGCCATCTCCAGGTTCGGCGCCTGCGAAGCCGAGCCGGACAGTTGCTTGACCAGCATGTCGGCGATGCCGGTCTGCTTGCGCCCGGCCAGGGTTTCGGCCAGCACCTCGTCGTAGAAATCGCGCATGGTGTCCATCTCGCGACTGCGCATCGGATTGCCTTCGGCGAGCACGTCGCTGGCCTTGCGCATCTGCTTGAGGATCTGCTGCAGGAACAAGGCCTCGAACTGCTCGGCCGCAGCCTGCAGCTGCTGCTCGCGGGCGCTGCCGATGCCGTCGGCGCTGCCGCGGTGGCTGTTCATGTGTTGGGCGAGGGAAACGATGCTCATGGCTCAGATCACGATCAGTTCAGCGTTGAGGGCACCGGCCTGTTCCAGCGCCTGGAGGATGCTCATGACATCGTCCGGGGTGGCGCCGAGGCTGTTCACGGTGTTGATGATGCTGTCCAGGCTGGCGCCGTCGGGCCACTTGAACATGGCGTTCTTGTCCTGGCTGACGGCGACGTCAGAGCGCGGCACAACGGCTGTCTGGCCGCCGGAGAAGGCATTGGGCTGGCTGACCTGCGGGTTCTCGCTGATGGTCACGGTGAGCGTGCCGTGAGCCACAGCGGCGGCCTTGACCCGCACGCCCTGGCCGACCACCACGGTACCGGTGCGGCTGTTGAACACCACCTTGGGTCGCTCGCGGCCTTCTTCCACTTCCAGCCCCTCGAGCATGGCCATGAAGCCGATACGCTGGGTGCTGGTGATGGGTGCGCGGATGGAAATCTTGGTCGAATTCAGCGCGCTGGCGGTGCCGCTGCCGAAGCGACCGTTGACCGCCTCGACCACCTTGGCGGCGGTCTGGAAGCTGGGCTGGCGCAGGTTGAGCATGACTTCGGCACGCTCGCTGAAATCGCTGGGGATCATCCGCTCGACCGTGGCGCCATTGGGCACGCGGCCGCTGTTGGCCGAGTTGATCGCCACGCTGGAGCCGCTCTGGCCGCTGGCATTCAAACCGCCAACGACGATGGCGCCCTGGGCCAGGGCATAGGTTTCGCCGTCAACGCCCTGCAGCGGGGTCATCAGCAGCTGGCCGCCGCGCAGGCTCTTGGCATCGCCCAGCGAGGCGACGGTAACGTCGACGGTTTGTCCGGGGCTGTAGGACGGCGGAATTTCCGCGGTCACGGTGACTGCCGCGACGTTCTTCAGCTTGGGATCGACGTTCGGCGGCAGGTTGATGCCGAACTGCTTGATCATGTTGGCGACCGACTGGCTGGTGAAGCGCACCTGGTTCTTGTCGCCGGTGCCGTCGAGGCCGACCACCAGACCATAGCCGATCAGCTGGTTGCCGCGAATGCCTTCGATATCCACCAGATCCATCAGCGGTACAGCCTTGGCGGTCAACGGCCAGTACAGGGCGCAAGCAACGAGCATACGTTTGATCATGGTCTGGGCCTTAGAGCGGGAACAGCGGGCTGGTGAAGAAGCGCGTCAGCCAGCCAGCCGAGTTGCTGTCGTTGAGCACGCCGCGGCCGGCGTAGGAGATGCGCGCGTTGGCCACGTTCTGCGAGGACACCTGGTTGGCGCGGTTGATATCGTCCATGCGCACCAGGCCGACCAGGCGGATGTACTCGTCACCCTGGTTCAGGCGCAGGGCCTTCTCACCCTTGATCAGCAGGGTGCCGTTGGGCAGCACCTGATGCACGGTCACGGCGATGGAACCGCGCAGGGTGTTCTGCTGCGAGCTGCGCGCCGAGCCATTGAAATCACGCTCGGCCTCGGCGGAGCTTTCCAGGCGGTCGTAGGTCTTGCCCAGCACGGTGGGTATGCCAACGGAAACCCCGGACTTCTTGCCGAAGCTGGTGCCGGCACTCTTGCTCGACTGGGTGGACTCGTCGAGCACCACGGTGAGGATGTCTCCGACCCGCACTGCGCGCTTGTCGCCGATCAGCGAGCCGCTGTAGCCACTGCGGAACAGCCCGCCACTGGTGGTCGGCGGCACGCTGTAGTCCAGCGCCAGCGGCTCGTAGTGGCTGGAGTCCTCGTCGGGCAGCATCTCGTTGAAGCTGGCGCAGCCGCCGAGGACCAGCAGCAGAACGAACGGAAGCAGGCGGGTCATGGCGATCACACGGTCTGGTTGAGGAACTGCTGCATGCCCGACGCGGCGTCGAGCACCTTGGCGTTGGCCTCGTAGGCGCGCTGGATGGAGATCATGTTGACCATGGCCTCGACCACCTGCACGTTGGAGCCTTCCAGCACGCCCTGCTTGAGAGTGCCCAGACCCTCCTCGCCCGGCACGCCTTCGACCGGCTCGCCGCTGGCCACGGTCTCGCGATAGAGGTTGCCACCGAGGGCTTCGAGGCCGCCCGGGTTGGTGAAGTTGACCAGGGTGATCTGGCCCAGCTCCGACGGCAGGGTGTCGCCGGCCAGCACCGCGGTGACGATGCCGTCGCTGCCCACGGTGAAACGGCTACTGCCGGCCGGAACTTCGATGGCCGGCGTCAGGGGCAGGCCCTGGGAGTTGACGATCATGCCTTCGGCATTGAGCTGCAGCTGGCCGTTCTCGGTGTAGTAGATATCGCCGTTGGGCGCTTCCACCTGGAAGAAGCCGGCACCGATGATCGCCAGGTCCATCGGCTGGCCGGTGGTCTGGATGCTGCCCTCGGTGAACACCTTCTGCGTGCCGGCCACGCGCACGCCGCTACCGAGCTGGATGCCGGAGGGCACGGTGTTGACCTGATCGGCCTGGGCGCCCGGCTGCAGTTCGATGGCGTAGAACAGGTCCTCGAACACCACGCGGTCGCTTTTGAAGCCGTTGGTGTTGACGTTGGCCAGGTTGTTGGCCACGGCGCTCATGGCCTTGTCCTGGGCGGCCAGGCCGGTCTTGCTGACCCAAAGTGCGGAACTCATGTCGTGTCTCCTCTGTAGCCCGGATGAAATCCGGGGAAATTGTTCCCGGATTGCATCCGGGCTACTCGTCGTTTCTCGTCACCCGTAGGGTGGGCCGCGTTGCCAGGTAGGGTGGGCTTCAGCCCACCATTGCAGCGAGCCAGGTGGGCTAAAGCCCACCCTACGGCCGTCACCATCAACTGCCGCGGATCATCCGGTTGCCGGCTTCGGACAGGTCCTCGGCGGCCTTCATCATCTTTACCTGGGTCTCGAACAGGCGATTCAGGCTCATGGTGGCCACCAGTTGGTCGATGGCGCCGACGTTGCTCGCCTCCAGATAACCGGAAACCAGCACCGGCGCTTCCATGTCTTCGGCCGGCTGGCCGTCGGTGCGCACCAGCAGGCCGCTGGCGTCCTTGGTCAGATCGGCGGCATCGACGTCCACCACGCGAATACGATCGACCTCCGCGGTAACGAAGTCGCCACGCGGGATCACCGAAACGGTACCGTCACGACCGACATGCAGGCTGTCGTACTCCGGCAGCACGATGGGGCCGCCCTCGCCCAGCACGGCGCGGCCGTTCAGGGTCAGGCGCAGGTCGGCATCGACCTGCAGTGCGCCATTGCGCGTATAACGCTCAGCGCCACCATCACCCTCGACGGCGAACAGACCACGGCCCTGGATCGCCACGTCGAGGTCACGACCGGTGGCCATCAAGGCACCGGGGGCCAGGTTGACGCCGTTGTTCTTCACCCGCGCCAGGTGCCGGCTGTCGTAGCCGTAGCCTTCCACGGCGACGGCCTGGGCCTGTTCCAGATCGGCACGGAAGCCGGGGGTGTTGACGTTGGCCAGGTTGTTGGCGCGCACCGTGAGCGAACTCATGGTGCGGCTGGCGGCGGTCATTGCGGTGTAGCCGAGACGGTCCATGAGTCAGCCTCAGATCGCGCCGAACAGCACTTGGGTGAGTTCCTTGTTGGTGGTCAACACCTTGGTGTTGGCCTGGTAGTTACGCTGGCCCTCCATCAGCCCGACCAGTTGCTGGGTCAGGTCGACGTTGGAGTTCTCCAGCGAGCCAGCCACCAGCGCGCCGAACGGGCCCACACCGGGCACGCCGATCAGCGCAGCGCCGGAATCGGCGGTCTCCACCCAGGCGGTGCCGCTGATGTTCTTCAGGCCACCGGCATTGGCGAAGGTGGCCAGCGCCACCTGGCCCTGCAACATGCGTTGGCCGTTGCTGTAGTTGGCGTAGACCATGCCGTCCTTCTCTACCGACAGGCCGGTCTGCTCGCCGGCCGCGTAACCGCTGGCGCGGTTGCTGGTGACGACGAAGTCGGAGCCGTACTGGCTGGAGTTGCTGTAGTCGATGGCGATGGCCATCGGATCCACACCCGGCAGGGCGAAACCGACGTTGACCGGACCGACCGGTGCGGTGAGGCTGCCGTTGGTACCGAAGGTCAGCGCCTGCGGGCCGGCGACTGCGGCTCCATCCGCGTAGTAATGGGCCTCCCAGGCGTTATCGGCGGTCTTCACGAAGTACTGGGTCAGGGTGTGTTCCTTGCCCTGGGAGTCAAATACCTTGGTGGTGTAAGTGGAGTTGTAGGTGTTCACATCCGCAGGGTCGAACGGCGCAGCGGCTGGTACAGCCTGGTTGGAATCCAGGTTCATGACGAAGGCCAAGCTGTCGGTAGCACGCGCCGGCAGGTTGGCGTTCTGCAGTTGCAGATCGCCCATGGCGCCGACCTGCAGGTTACCGGCGGCGTCCACCGGATAGCCCTGCAGGGTCTGCCCGGCGGCATTGACGATATTGTTGTCCTTGTCGGCGCCGAACACGCCGGCACGGGTATAACTGACGTCACCATTGCTGCCGCGGGTGACGAAGAAGCCGCCGCCGGAAATGGCCAGGTCGAGGCTACGCCCGGTGGTCACCAGAGAACCGCCCTGGCTGATGCTCTGGGTGGTGGCCAGCACCTCCACGCCCATCGCCTGGCTGTCGGCATAGATGCTGCCGAACTCGGTGCGCGACGACTTGAAGCCGGTGGTGCCGGCGTTGGCGATGTTGTGGCTGATGGTATTGAGCTGTTCGTTGACGGCGCTGAGGCCGGTCATGGCGATGTTGAAACTCATGGCGACTGGACCTTTGAATTGAACGAGTAGGAGGGTTCAGAGCAGACCGGCGGTCTGCGTCTGGCCGAATTCGGTGATGTTGTAGAAAGGCACGGAGCCGACGCCGACGACTTCCAGCACCGGGCCCTCGGCACTGACGCGCACCTGAGTCACGCGGCCAGCCACCTCCACCTTCGGGTACTCGCCACTGTCGCTCTTGACCTCGACTTTGTAGCTGCCCGGCGCCAGACCAAGGGCCTTGGGGTCCAGCTCGAAGGGCACGCGCCCCGGCGCCTGGGAGCCGAGGTCGATCTCCTTCTTCACGCCGTTGCTGTCGGTGACCACCAGGGCCAGCTTGCCGGCGGCATGCTCGAGATTGATCTCGCCCCTGACCTTGTCCACGTCCAGCTCCAGCTGCCCGGCGGCGACCTTCACTTCCTGGCCGACCAGGCCTGCGGCGGTGAGGGTCTGCAGATTGTCCAGCAGCACCAGGTTGCTCTTGCTCAACGAAGCCATGTTTTCCAGGCTCTTGACCTGGCTCATGGCGGCGAACTGATTGAGAAACTCGGTGCTGTCCACCGGCTTGGTCGGGTCCTGATTCTGGATCTGCGCGACCATCAGGGTGAGGAAGTTGTTTTCCAGCTGGGTCGCGTCACTGACGTTGACCGCTTGCTTGACCGCCTCGTCGATGCCGTAGGCGGAAGTGTTCTGGCTGTTGTTGCTGACCGCGGCCATCAGGATTCTCCGAGCTTGAGCAGGCCCTGCTGCATGCTTTTCAGGCGATTGAGCACCTCGACGCTGGTCTCGAAGCTGCGGGTGGCCGACATCATGTCGGTCATCTCCTCGATCTGGTCGATATCGGCGTAGAACACGTAACCCTGGTCATCGGCCAGCGGGTTGTCCGGCTCGTAGCGGCGCACCGGCTCGCGGCCGGCGCTGACCACATCGAGCACCTGCACGTGTGCGCCACCCATGCCGGCGCTGCGGGTCAGCTGGTCGTTGTTGTAGACGGCGGCGAACACCGGCTTGCGCGCCTGGTACACGTCCTCGGCGCTGGCCGCAGCCGAGTCGGCGTTGGCCAGGTTGCTGGCCACGGTGTTCAGGCGCACGGTCTGCGCGTTCATCGACGAGCCGGCGATGCGGTAGATGGAGTCGAAAGCCATGGTCAGCGCCCCTCGATGGCCTGTTTCAGGCCGCGGAATTTCATGCTGATAAAGGTCAGGCTGGTCTGGAAATCCATGGCGTTCTTGGAGAACGCGGCCTGTTCCACACTCAGCTCGACACTGTTGCCGTCCTGCGACGGCTGGGTCGGTACGCGGTATTTGAGGTCGGCGCTGCTGGCGCTGAACGCCTGCTGCGGATCGAGCCGCTGCATCTCGCCGGCAAAGTCGATATCGCGAGCAAGAAAGCCCGGCGTGTCTTCGTTCGCCAGGTTGGCGGCGAGGATTTCGCTGCGCTGCATGCGCAGTTCCAGCGCACGCGAATGCAGGCCCACCACGTCATCAATCCGTATACTCATTCACCGGTACCCTTCACCCAAGGTTGTGCCCAGGTGCCTTGAGCACAAAGCGTGCCCAACCCATAAGAGAGCCGTACTACATTGATTTTTCAGGGTTTTATTGGATCGACCGAAGACTATCGCGTCGCCCTTTTTCCGCATCGCCGCGTCCCCCGGGGGAAAAGCGGAAAGGCTTTTTCCGCCTGCGCATCGGTGCTTTTCCTCTTCATTGCCTTGGCTGCCAATGCAACCGCCGCGCAGACCGATGCCGCCAGCCAGATCGATCAGGCCATCGCCACGCACATGCAACAGAGGCTCGCCGAGGAAGCCAAGCGCCAGGCATGGCAAGGCCAGCGCCACAGCCTCGACACCACGCTGGTGGGCAGCGCGGAACGACTGCCGGCCTGCAGCCAGGCACCGAGCGTGACGGTCAGCAGCAACGACCCTTCGGCGCTGGCGCGCCAGCGCCTGGAACTGAGCTGCCCGGACAACCCCGGCTGGAGCATCACCGCCCTGGTGCAGGCCAACGTCTTCCTGCCGGTGGTACATGCCGCGCGGGTGATCGAGCGCGGCCAGACCATCAGCGCCGAACAGCTGCAACTGCAGGAAGTGAATATCGGCAAGGCCTCGCGCGGCTTCTACAACAGCCTCGACGAGGTGGTCGGCCAGGGTGCCAAGCGTCGTGTGCGCGCCGGCCAGATGATCGCGCCGAATCTGCTTAGCGCACCGCTGCTGATTCGCCGCGGCCAGCAGGTCACCATCATCGCCAGCCAGGACGGCATTTCCGCCTCGGCCACCGGCGAGGCGCTGGCCAATGGCCGCGAAGGCGAGGTGATCCGCGTGCGCAACCTCGGCAGCCAGAAGGTGATCGAGGCGCTGGTGGTGGAAGAAGGGGTGGTGACCAGCACCTTCAGGTAGAAAGTGCCGGCCGCCACTGCGCTAAGCCCAGCCCTCCAGACGCATGGTCGCGCGCACCAGGCGCTGCTCTTCCTGTTCGATTTCCTGCAGGTTGTCGCGGATGCTGTTGATATGGTCGCGCGCGGCGCGCTGAGCCTGCTCGGGCAGGCGCTCGATCACCGCGTGGTACAGCCGTGAATGCTGACGGTCGATCTGCCGTTTCTGTGCAGGACGGTGGTAGAGGTTGTTCACCGA
>JAEYXX010000146.1 GCA_023431055.1 Pseudomonadota bacterium | reverse complement strand
CATAGAACAGGTTCGGCTCACTGATCAGGTACAGGTTGCCGTCGTCATCCGTCGCCACCCCCTCGGCCTGCGGCACGCTGCGCTGCAGGCCATGCTGGCCACGTAACAGCGACAATGTACTGATCGGCTTGCCTTCGGCATTGAGCTCGATCACCAGGCGCGACTCGTCCGACAGCGCCAACAGATGGCCGGTCGCGGCGTCGAAGTCCAGGCTGGAAAGGTCGCGCACGAACAGCCGCGCGTCACGCTTTGGGTCGGTATTGACCTGCAGCGCCAGCGGCTTGCTCTCGTCGACATGGGGGAAGCCCAGCACCTCGAAGATGCGCACCGGATCGCGCTCCTTGGCAACCAGCAGACGCTGATTCTTCGCATCGTAGGCCAAACCCTCGAAACCCTTGTTGCCATTGAGCCCTATGCCCAGGGAGAGCTGCTGGAAATCGGCCGCGTCGATGACACGGCTATCGTCTTCGATCAGCACCTTGACCAGGCGCTGCTCGCGCTCATCGGCAATCACGTAGGTGCCGGGCGCCACATATTCGATGGCCTCGGGATCACCAAAACCTTCGAGATCGATGGTGCGCTTGAGCTCGCCCTGCAGGCTGATCTCGATCACCTTGGCCGGCTTGTTGGTAACGCTGAACAGGCTGCGCCGATCCGGATCGAAGGTCAGCGCCGAAACATCGCTGATACCGCCAATGGGCTTGGCTTCGATCTCCACCCGGTAATCGCCCAGCCACAACGACTGCTCACGCCACTGCGCCCCGTGCTGCCATTCCTGCACGGAAAACCAGGCGCGCTCGAACAGGCGATACTGCTGAGCCAGCACGGCACCGACCAGAAGCACGAAAAACAACAGATACAGCCAGGGGTTGATGGAAAGCAGACGGCGCATGGTGACTTTCTCGGACTACCATGGAAAAGCCCGCCATGGGTTTGCCATGGCGGGCGAGGAAAAATCAGAAGATCAGTTGATCAGCTCAACGCGATCCACATCGATCTCGCGGCTGTTGAAGTCCTTGTCGACTTCACCGGTCAGACGCACCTTGGCGGTTTCCGAGACCTGCTGGCCCGGCCAGTCCTCGTCATCGATCTCCACCTGGATGGTGCCGGTGGCGTCCTTGAACTCGTAGAGCTCGTCCTGCAGGCGCTTGACGATCTGACCTTCCAGCACGACATGGGTATCGTCGGCCGCTTCGAGCGCGGCAGCCACGGTGGTGACCTGCGGGGTAGCGCCCGGGCCAGTGTAACCGGTGGCGAAAGCAGCGGTGCTGAGCAGCGGCAGAACCATCAGAGCGAGAGCGGTACGTTTCATGGTGTGAACCTCGTTGTTCGTAAGTGACGGGGTCAGATTAGTGCCGCTAGCTGAAGCCAGACTGAATCGCCGCTTAAGCCAAGCTGAATCTGCCGCCGGTCAACCGGCATCCGGCTGCTCCTTGCTGAAGACGTAAAAGAGATTGGGTTCGGCGACGATATAGATATTGCCCTGTTCGTCCATGGTCACGCCTTCGGCCTGCTCGATACCCCGGTCCAGGCCATTGAGGCCGCCGGCAAGACTGAGAAAGCTGACCGGCTGCCCGGCGCGGTCGATTTCCAGCAGCATGCGCGATTCGTCGGACAGCACCAGTGCGTGGCCGGTACGCGCATCGATGCTCAACGAGGAGATATCGCGCATACCCAGATTGCCGTAGCTGAAGGGTTGCATCACGCCAACGGCGCCGTCCTCACCCGGAAAAGGCAGGCTGAACAGCCCCATGGGGCTGCGCTCCTTGCCCAGCATCAGGCTGCTGCTGCGCGCATCCCAGGCAACGGCTTCGAAACCCTTGTTACCCGCTTCGGCGAACCCCAGATCGAAGCCGGGAAAATCCGCGGCATCCAGCTCCACGTCACCGTCATGCAGGGTAAAGGTGGTGAGCTGGCGGCGACGCTCATCGACGATGGCCATGCGCCCGCTGTCCATCATTTCCACCGCTTCCGGATCAGCGAAACCCTTCAGCCGGATACGCCGCAGCACCTCACCTCCACGCGACAACTCCACCAGCAGCGGGTTCTTGCCGGTGACGGTGAACAGCGTGCCGGTGGCCGGGTTGTAGGTCAGCCCTGAGGTTTCATCCTCCTCCAGACCGCTCAAGGCCTTGGCCTGGATCACGGCGCGGTAGCCCGGCAGCCAGACACTGGCCATGCGACTCACCAGCGGCGTGGAACGCTCCTGCAGCCAGAGCTGGGCGCGATCATCCCAGTGCTGAGTTTTCACTGCAGCGGCCAGGGCCAGCAAAGCGATGCCGGAGAACCAGAAACGGGGGCGAGAGAAGCGGGAACGAAGGGACGGCATCGGCGACGGCTCGGCTGCTTGATGGCAATCCGACATCCGCTGTCTGGAAGAGTTCCGCCGCCTGGGAGGCGGCGGTCAGAGCTTATAGCACGCGGCTGGTGAAACTACTGTGACCGACCAACTCCAGCACCAGCTCATCGCCCTTGTTCAGTGCGCCGACGCCGACTGGCGTGCCGGTGAGAATCACGTCACCCGGCTGCAGGGCGAAATGCCCGGCCATGTGCTGGATCATGTTGATGATCGGGTTGAGCATGTCGCGGCTGTTGCCGTCCTGGCGGGTTTCGCCATTGATCACCAGGCGAATGCCGATGTCGGCCAGGTCCTCGATGGCATCGCCTGGCACGAAGGGCGCGAGTACGCAGGCGCCGTCGAAGCTCTTGGCGATTTCCCAGGGGTAGCCCTTCTCCTTGAGCTTGGCCTGCACATCGCGCAGGGTCAGGTCCAGCGCCGGGGCGAAGCCGCTGATGGCATCGCGCACTTCCTCGGCATCGGGCTTTTTCGACAACGGCTTGCCGATCAGCACGGCAATTTCGGCCTCGTAATGCACCGAACCGCGATCGTCAGGGATGCTGAAACCACCATCGAGCGGCACCACACAGGAACCCGGCTTGATGAACAGCAGCGGCTCGCTGGGCACGGGGTTGTTCAGTTCCTTGGCGTGCTCGGCGTAGTTGCGGCCGATGCAGACGACCTTGCCGAGCGGGAAGTGGACGGTGGTACCGTCGACATACTGGTGCTGATAGCTCATCGTTGCCTCTCCAAATCAGATTCACATTCGAAAGCGTCACGAGCGTAGGTCAGGCAAGGCGGCGGGGTCGGGAAAATGCGGAGTTGGCTGGTGCCAATGAGCATTTTTCCCGACTTCGCCAACGCAGCATGGCCGAGCGCAGTAGCTTTCAGGCGAAGATCTTGCCGGGGTTCATGATCCCGTTTGGATCGAACACCGCCTTGATTGCCTTCATGTAGGCGATCTCGGCGGCCGAGCGGCTGTACTGCAGGTAGTCGCGCTTGGTCATGCCCACGCCATGCTCGGCGCTGATCGAGCCGTTGTATTTCTCGACGATCTCGAACACCCACTTGTTGACCACCGCGCACTTGGCGAAGAAGTCTTCCTTGGCCAGTGCTTCGGGCTTGAGGATGTTCAGGTGCAGGTTGCCATCGCCAATGTGGCCGTACCAGAGCACGTCGAAATCCGGGTAGTTGGCCGAAACGATGTCATCGATGTCCTTGAGGAAGGCCGGCACCTGGCCGACGGTGACGGAGATGTCGTTCTTGTACGGCGTCCAGTGGCTGATGGTCTCGGAGATGTACTCGCGCAGCTTCCACAGGTTCTGCAGTTGCTGCTCGCTCTGGCTCATCACGCCATCGAGCACCCAGCCCTGTTCGACGCAATGCTCGAAGGTCGCCAGGGCTTCGTTGGCCACGTCCTCGTTGAGTGCCTCGAATTCCAGCAATGCATAGAACGGCGTGCGGCTCTCGAACGGCGCCGGCACGTCACCACGGCCGAGGATTTTCTCCAGGCAGCGGTCGGAGAAGAATTCGAAGGCAGTCAGGTCGAGCTTGCCCTGGAAGGCATGCAGCACCGGCATGATCGAATCGAAATCCGGCGTGCCGAGCACCATCGCGGTGAGGTTCTTCGGCGCGCGTTCCAGACGCATGGTGGCCTCGACGACGAAGCCCAGCGTGCCTTCGGCGCCGATGAACAGCTGGCGCAGGTCATAGCCGGTGGCGTTCTTGATCAGGTCGCGGTTCAGCTCCAGCAGCTCGCCGGTGCCGGTGACCACCTTCAGGCCGGCGACCCAGTTGCGGGTCATGCCGTAGCGAATCACCTTGATCCCGCCAGCATTGGTGCCGATGTTGCCGCCAATCTGACTGGAACCGCTCGACGCGAAATCCACCGGGTAGTACAGCCCCTTCTCTTCGGCGAACAACTGCAGCTGCTTGGTCACCACCCCCGGCTGGCAGACCACGGTGCGGTCATACTCGTTGAATTCGACGATGCGATTCATGTAGTCGAACGACACCACCACCTCGCCACTGGCTGCCACCGCAGCAGCAGACAGACCCGTGCGACCGCCCGAGGGCACCAGGGCGATCTTGTGCTGATTGGCCCAGCGTACGATGGCCTGGACCTGCTCGGTGGTCTTGGGGAAGACGATGGCCGAAGGCGCCGGAGCGAACTGCTTGGTCCAGTCCTTGCCGTAGGTTTCCAGGGAATCGGCGTCGGTCAGCACCTTGCCGGGCTCAACCAGGGTCTTCAGCTCTTCGATCTGGGCGGGGGTGGTCATCTACGGAACTCTCAAAGGATTCATGGTCGCCCTGAGAACCATTCAGGTCGCAACCGAGCATTGAAAAAGGCGAACATGCTAGCATACGCACCCCGTGAATCGAGACGTGCAGCGATCTGCGGGCACTGGCTGAGTTTCTCAGCCCTTCCCTGAAAACATCCCTGGGACAACAGGTACTCCGATGAGCAAGACCTCTCTCGACAAGAGCAAGATCAAGTTCCTTCTTCTCGAAGGCGTCCACCAGAATGCCGTGGACACTCTGAAGGCCGCCGGCTACAGCAACATCGAGTACCTCAAGGGCGCGCTGTCAGGCGAAGAGCTGAAAGAAAAGATCGCCGATGCGCACTTCATCGGTATTCGCTCGCGCACCCAGCTGACCGCCGAGGTCTTCGACTGCGCGAAGAAGCTGGTAGCCGTCGGTTGCTTCTGCATCGGGACCAACCAGGTCGACCTGGACGCCGCCCGCGAGCGCGGTATCGCCGTGTTCAACGCGCCCTACTCCAATACCCGCTCGGTGGCCGAGCTGGTGCTGGCCCAGGCCATCCTGCTGCTGCGCGGCATCCCCGAGAAGAACGCCTCCTGCCACCGTGGCGGCTGGATCAAGTCGGCGGCCAACTCCTTCGAGATCCGCGGCAAGAAGCTGGGCATCGTCGGCTACGGCTCCATCGGTACCCAGCTCTCGGTTCTGGCCGAGGCTCTCGGCATGCAGGTGTTCTTCTACGACACCGTGACCAAGCTGCCACTGGGCAACGCCACGCAGATCGGCGACCTCTACGAGCTGCTGGGCCTGTGCGACATCGTCTCCCTGCACGTGCCGGAGCTGCCGTCCACCCAGTGGATGATCGGTGAGAAGGAAATCCGTGCAATGAAAAAGGGCGGCATCCTGATCAACGCCGCACGCGGCACCGTGGTCGAGCTGGATCACCTGGCCAATGCGATCAAGGACGAGCACCTGATCGGCGCGGCCATCGACGTATTCCCGGTCGAGCCCAAGTCCAACGACGAAGAGTTCGAAAGCCCGCTGCGTGGCCTGGATCGCGTGATCCTGACGCCGCACATCGGTGGTTCGACCGCCGAAGCGCAGGCCAACATCGGCCTGGAAGTGGCAGAGAAGCTGGTCAAGTACAGCGACAACGGCACCTCGGTGTCCTCGGTCAACTTCCCTGAAGTGGCCCTGCCGTCGCATCCCGACAAGCACCGCCTGCTGCACATCCACAAGAACATCCCGGGTGTGATGAGCGAGATCAACAAGGTGTTCGCCGACAACGGCATCAACATCTCCGGCCAGTTCCTGCAGACCAACGACAAGGTCGGCTACGTGGTGATCGACGTCGACGCCGAGTACTCCGACCTGGCCCTGGAGAAGCTGCAGCACGTCAATGGCACGATTCGCAGCCGCGTCCTGTTCTAAGTCGGAGCTGCTGCGCGTCGGCGATACGGCGTTGGGAACGACCTCGGAGATGCTCATTTACTGGCGTAAACTCCGCTCTCCTCGGTCGCTCCCGCCTTGTCTCGCTCTAGCTCGCGAGCCCCGGAGGTATGCAGAAATGAACAAAGGGAGGCTTCGGCCTCCCTTTCTCATTCCGTAGGGTACGCCGCGCGCACCACCGTGCCCCGGATTGCATCCGGGCTACCTCAATCCCGCTCCAACCGCGCCAATTCGGCTGCTGCTTCGTCCAACTGCATTTCGTTGAACACCTTCACCCCGGCTCGTTTCAGCAGGGCAGCAGTGACCCCTTCGCCCGGCACTCGCACGCCACTGAAACTGCCGTCGTAGTTTTCCAGATTGCCACACGAAGGGCTGCGCGCCTTCAGCAGTGCCAGGCGGATGTCGTGCTGGCGCACCAGCGCCAGTGCCTGTTCGGCGCCTTCGACGAACGCAGCCGTGACATCCTCGCCCTCGATCGTCAGTACTGGCAGCCGACCATCCAACACCGCACCACCCTGTCTATCGCGAATTTCCGCAGGCGGACGTGGCGTCGGCAGGCCACCGGCCACCTCCGGGCACAGCGCCACCACTCGTCCTTCATCCAGCCACCTCTGCAGTTGATCGAAAGGGCCGTGAGCACCGCCGTCATAACGCACCCGATGCCCGAGCAGGCAGCGGCTGACCAATATCTTCTGCATCGTCCTCTCCATGACTGTCGCCAGACAGCCCGCAGGCCTCAGAGTACCGCGCCACCTCGACGCCTGAACCAGCCGGTCAATGACAGTCGCTCGCGGGTGGCCGGCAGCACTTCGTGAGGCATCTCGGAAGATAGAAACAGCGCCAGTGTGCCCGCCTGGGGCAGTACGTCATGTTCCCGGCCATCGGCCAGATACAGGCGCAACGCCCCGCCCTGCTCGGCCTTCCAGTCCTCGTTCAGATAGAACACCGCCGACACCGTGCGGCGGTCGTCATCGCGAAAGCGATCAAGATGACGCTGATAGAAGGCCCCCGGTGCATAGCAGGCGAAGTGGCATTCATAGTCTTCGAGCCCCAGATAGAGCGCCTGGTTGAGCGCCTGACGCAAACCGTCCATCAATTGCAGATACTGGTCACAGGCTTGGCTCTGCCCAGGTTCCAGCCATTGGATGCGATCGCCGCGAATCCCTTCCTGCACCTGCTGCATGCCCCCACGACCAACGCAGGCGGCATTGAGTTCGCCGTTCTGTGCACGCATACGGCACTCGGCGGCCAGTTCGCGGGTCAGAACCTCTGGGGCGAACAACGCCCGTTGCGACCAGCCCTGGCTGGCAAGGTCGTCGATAAGGCCGGAAAAGAGGTCTTGCAGGCTGGATTCGGTCATGGCGGCGATTGTATCAGTGGCATGTCGTGACTCGACAAGCCTCCACCAGCCACCGAAAATAACCGGCCGCAGCACCCTGCGGCCGGCCAGGAAAGTTTGCCAAGGAGTTCTCGATGCGCGTTCTGTTTGCCCTGTTGCTGATAGGCCTGACCTTGCCGGCCCTGGCAGACGACCACCTGCGCCTGTATCAGGCTGCCGGTTGGCCGCAACAGCGCGAACATTTCAACCAGGCGCTCGACGCTGCTCAGCAACGCTACCGCAGCACCCTGCCACCGGCGGTGTTTCAGGCTCTGGTGGATAACAGCAATCGCCGCTTCGCCGCTGCCGCCATCGACCAGCGCGCGCAGCACAGCCTGGGCATGGAGCTGGCCAACCCGCAGCCGGCGCTGGCCTTCTTCGAGTCCGAACTGGGGCGCAAGATCGTCGCCGCCGAAACGCTGGCCACCCGCCGCGACCAGTTGGCCAAATACGCCAACGGCCTGCCACGCACCGATGCCGATGCCACCCGGCGCCTGCTGATTCGCCACCTGGCCCAGGCCATTCCGGCCAAGGAGGCCGGGGCTGAAGTCAGCCTGGCACTGGCCGGCGTGGCTGCTGACAGCCTCAGCCAGATGATGCCCGGCCTGCTTGGCGGCGGTCAGGCTCAAGGGCTGCTCAATGGCCAGCGTGAGCGCCTGATGGCGCAGATCGAACAGGATCTCGACAACACCCTGCTGCACGTCTACCGCGACCTCAGCGACCCCGAGCTGGAGCAGTTCGTCGAGTTCGCCCAGTCGGAGGCGGGCAAAGCCTATTACCAGGCCGCCCTGCAGGCGCTGCGCGCAGGCCTTGCAGTAGGCATGAGCAGCA
>JAEYXX010000143.1 GCA_023431055.1 Pseudomonadota bacterium | reverse complement strand
GCAAGGATGTGCGCGTCGGCGACGCGCTGACCTTCTTCTCCAGTGAGCGCGAGCACCTGGAAGAAGCCTACGCAGGCGACATCATCGGTCTGCACAACCACGGCACCATCCAGATCGGCGACACCTTCACCGAAGGCGAGAACCTGGGCTTCACCGGCATCCCGCACTTCGCCCCGGAACTGTTCCGTCGCGTGCGCCTGAAGGATCCGCTGAAATCCAAGCAACTGCGTCAGGGCCTGCAGGAGCTGGCCGAGGAAGGCGCCACCCAGGTGTTCTTCCCCGAGCGCAACAACGACATCATCCTCGGCGCCGTCGGTGTGCTGCAGTTCGACGTGGTCGCCAGCCGCCTGAAAGAGGAATACAAGGTGGAATGCGCCTACGAGGCGATCAACGTCTGGTCGGCGCGCTGGATCGAATGCAGCGACGAGAAGAAACTCAAGGAATTCAAGGACAAGGCCTTTGAGAACCTCGCCGTCGACGGCGGCGGTCACCTCACCTACCTGGCCCCGACCCGCGTCAACCTCAGCCTGATGGAAGAGCGTTGGCCGGAAGTGAAATTCCGCGCCACCCGCGAGCATCACTGATCGCCCACTGCACAAGGCCACGAACATCAGCAGGCGTGTGCATTAATGTGGCTGATGTAGAAACGGACGCTGGCCCAGCCGGCGTCCAGTAGCCGAAACACCTGTCACCCGCTACTCTCGCCTTTTCGACTACAGGAGTTATCGATATGCGCGCTGCCCTTCTTTCTTTGCTTTTCACCGCTGGTATCACCCAGGCTGGCGTACTGGTCAACTCGACGGTATGGGTGGTCGCCCTCAAATGCGACGGCTACTCGCAGTGCTACGCCTCCAGCAACGGCGCTTACACCGGCAACCTGAGTGGCGCGCGTCGCTTTGACGATGCCGCTGCAGCCGAACGTTTTATCAGCACCTTCACCAGCAGCATTCGCGACAAGAGCCCTCAGGTGCAGTCCATCGTCGAACAGGTGTGCGTAGAACCCACAGACAACCGTAGCAACGGCAAGCCCTGCTGAAGCCCCATACCTGATGGCGACCTGCCCAGGAGCCAGCATGCCCCATCCCAATCTCGTCATCCTTACCGGCGCCGGTATCTCCGCCGAGAGCGGTATTCGCACCTTCCGCGCCTCCGACGGCCTGTGGGAAGACCATCGCATCGAAGAAGTGGCCACGCCCGAAGGCTTCGCCCGTGATCCGGCGCTGGTACAGCGCTTCTACGACATGCGTCGCGCCCAGTTGCGTGATCCGGCCATCGCACCAAATGCCGGGCATCTGGCCCTGGCCGAGCTGGAGGCTGGCTGGCAAGGCGAATTCCTGGTGGTGACGCAGAACGTCGACAACCTGCACGAGCGCGCCGGTTCCAAACGCTTGCTGCATATGCACGGCGAGTTGCAGTCGATGCTGTGCAGCAACAGCCAGCAGCGTTTTCCCTTGCTGGAGGACATGCCGGTCGGCCAGGCCTGTGCCTGCTGCGGCCTGAAGGGCACGTTACGGCCGGATATCGTCTGGTTCGGCGAAATGCCCTATCACATGGAGCGTATTTACGACGCGCTGGAGCGATGCGAGCTGTTCGTCAGCATCGGCACCTCGGGTCATGTCTACCCGGCGGCTGGTTTCGTCGAACAGGCGCGTCACGCGGGCGCGCATACCCTGGAGATCAATCTGGAACCGAGCCAGGGCCATTCACTGTTCGCCGAGAAACGCTATGGCCCGGCTACCGAACAGCTGCCGCGCTGGGTGACAGAGCTGTTGGCGAGTTGAGCGGGAACGTAGGGCGGGTGAAACCCGCCAATTGTCGAGCCGGCGGGTTGCACCCGCCCTACGCTTATCAGCTGACTGCCCCTCTCCCGCAAGCGGGAGAGGGGCGACGAGCACCTACTGCGCAGCGGCGTCAACAGGTGCCGCCGCTTCGGCTGGCACCTGCGGCTCCGGGCTGAACACCCCATTGCTCCAGGCGTAATACCCCACGCCCAGCACGAGCAACAGCGCGATGATCCAGGGCCACACCACCGGCTTGTTGGCATAAGGATCGCGCAGTGCGCGGTCACTGCCCTTGGGCAGCTCCGCCATCTGCGTCAGCGCGGTGCCGAAGGGAATGCTGATGCGCGCTTGGGCATTCACCGCCCAGCCGTTGCCGTCGAGGATCGGCCCCAGGCTGCGCCGGCGCAGCTTGAACCAGGCCAGCAGCATGGCCGGGCCGGAGATGGCCAGCAGCACGCAGAGAAACAGCAGCGGGATCTGCCACCAGACCAGCGACAGAATCCCTGTGACCACTGCCGCCAGCGCCGTCCCCAGCGCACCGACGGCCAGGCCGATGGCGGCGAAGATACCGGCGAACTTGGCGATATCGAACGCAGGCGCCGGCGTTGCCGCAGGCGCAGCTCCGGTTTCGCCAACCTTGGCCGCAGTCTTGCTGACCATGTCAGCGTCACGACTGGCCGCCAGTTTCTGTACCTGATCGGAAACCAGGCTGGAGATACGCCGATAAGGCGACCAGAACGCCTCACGGATACTGATGGCGTTCTGCACCACCTTGACCACCACGGCATCCCAGTCGTTGCCATCGCGGTCATAGAACAGGCCATGGCGACCAGCCTGCAAATCGCCTTCGCTGCCAGCAGTCACCGCCACCACGATGTTCAGCGTCTCCTTGCCACGCACCGGCTCACCGCGGCGGGTACAGGCGCAGTAGAGCAGGAAGCAGTCGCTGGCTGCCGCGACCTTGGCATGGGCCTCGACGTCACCGACTTCCACCGCCAGCTCGCAGCTCTTGCCATCGATATACAGCACACCGGCCTGGAAAACGGCTTTCTCATGGCGCGAATAGAAGGCCTGGAAGGACACGAAGTTACGCAGCAGCCTGACCAGGCCGTGGCGCAGGCGAATCAGCTTGTCCAGCTCGACCAGGCCATCGGCAGCCTCGGCCACGGCCTTGTCTTCCTCGACCAGCGCCAGCAGGCGCGCTTCGGCGCCTTGCTCCACCAGTTCGAGAATGCGTCCGCGCTCCAGTACCTCGGCAATCGCCACGGCCGGCGTCTCCGCGCGCCAGGCCAGGTAGTTGCCGCACAGCGTAACCAGGTGCTGCCACTGCTCGCGCGACAGGCTGTCCTGCTCGCCATACACCGGCACCACTACACGCTGACGAAACTCGTCGACGGCGCTCTGCCAGGCCGGGTTGAGCCCCTTGTTCAGCGGCAACTCGTCACCGTGCTGCACCGTTGCCAGGGGCAGACCCGCGACCTCGCCAGCATCTGCCAGCGACAGCGATGCCAAACGCACCAGCTCCTCTTCCTTGGCATTCATCAAGGCGGCGGCGCGCGGATCGAACTCGGCCATGGCCACGCGGGTGAAGTAATCGTCGATCTTGGCGCGCACGGCGCTCAGCGCCTCGACAGCGGCCACGGTACCCTCACCGAACGCATCCAGCCCCTGCTCGGCGGCACGCGCATGCCAGGCGTGCAACTGACGCGCCTGATCGAAGAAGGTGGTGATCTGTTCGGCGCCGATGGCAGGCTCGCCACTGCGGTCGGTCTGCGCCCCCAGGCAGGCGATGATGTCGGTGATGGCGGCCTTGAGTTCGGCATCGTCGGTAAAGGTTGCCGGTACCAGGCCGTCGCCGTTGGCCTCATGCGGCGGGAACAGCTTCGCCAGATCAGCGGTATCGGCAGGCGTCAGACTGTCGCCGTCGGGCCGGCCGAGCACGCCCAGCAGGCGCTGTGCAGCCAGGCGCAGGCGGGCACCTTCGGCATCGTCGGTGAGCGAGGACAGTTGCAGCGGGCCGTTCTGGAACAGGACCGCAGGATCCGTCAGTCGCGCCAGCGTCCAGTCCACCACTTCGAGAACCTCCGGCGCACGGATACGCCCGTCCTTGTTCAGGTCGATGTACTGCAGCATGCGCCGGTCCAGCTCCAGGTTGTTCACCGGGCAGGCCAGGCTGGCCCAGAGTTTCTGGTCCAGACCGCGCAGGGCGGCGAGATCCGCGGGGGTTTCCAGTTGCACCTGGTCGAAGCCGCCGGCACGGAAGAAGCGCCAGCGATGCGCGAGAGCTTGAGTCATCTACAAAAGATCCTTTCTTTGTGAGGGAGACTGCGCCAAGAAGTCGATGATGATCCAGCGCTGCGCATTGGCGCCTGGCTCACTCAGCAGACTCCTACTTCCCAGGCGCTGTTCAACTCAGTGTAACCGAGCAGCAGGGGCGTGCGCTCATTGCGCCTCGACTGCCAATGGCTGCGCCTCGGGCTGTTTGATCAGAGCGTAGAGCACGCCGGCGAGCAGACTGCCGGCGACGATGGCCAGCAGGTATAGCAGCGCGTGGTTGATGGCGTTGGGAATCAGCAGCACGAACAGGCCTCCGTGCGGAGCCATCAGCTTGCAGCCGAAATACATCGACAGTGCGCCGGTCAGCGCACCACCGGCGATACTGGCCGGGATCACCCTTAGCGGGTCCTTCGCGGCGAACGGAATCGCTCCTTCGGAGATGAAGCACAACCCCAGCACCCCTGCCGCCTTGCCGGCCTGGCGCTCGCTCCGAGCGAACTTGTGCCGTGCCAGCACAGTGGCGATGGCCATAGCGATAGGCGGCACCATGCCGCCGGCCATGGTCGCAGCCATCGGCGCATAGCTGCTCGACGCCAACAGACCGACCGAGAAAGCGTAGGCCGCCTTGTTGATCGGCCCGCCGAGATCCACACACATCATCCCGCCGAGCAACGCGCCAAGCAGAATGGCATTGGTACTGCCCATGCTGTCGAGGAACTGGGTGAGCGACTTCAGCACATCAGCCACAGGGCTGCCGACGATATAGATCATCGCCAGACCGGTGATCAGGCTGGCCAGCAGCGGGATGATCAGGATCGGCTTGAGCGCCTCCAGACTGTCCGGCAAACGCACCCAGCGGGCGATGGCCTTGGCCGAATAGCCGGCGATGAAGCCTGCGACGATACCGCCGATAAAACCGGCGCCCAGCGAGCTGGCGAGCAACCCACCGATCATCCCTGGCGCCAACCCCGGACGGTCGGCAATGGAATAGGCGATATAGCCAGCCAGCACCGGCACCATCAGCTTGAATGCGGCGTCGCCACCGATCTGCATCAGCGCGGCGGCGAATGTGCCCTCCTGCTCATACGCCTTGATGCCGAAGACGAACGACAGGGCGATCAGCAAGCCGCCCGCCACCACCATCGGCAGCATGTAGGAAACACCGGTGAGCAAGTGCTTGTAAGGGCCAGATTTCTCGCTGCTGGCCGCATTGCCTTCGGCAGGCGCGGCCTCGCTCAACGGTCGCGCCTCGCTCAAGGCCTTTTCCAGCGTCTGCTGCGGCTGCTTTAGCGCCACCCCGGTGCCACAGCGATAAACCTTTTTACCGGCAAAGCGGCTGGTATCCACTTCGATATCGGTGGCCAGCAGCACGGCATCGGCAGCCGCGATGGCGGCATCGTCGAGCAGGTTGCGCGCACCGACCGAACCACGGGTTTCCACCTGCAGGTCCAGGCCCATACGCAGCGCCGCCTGCTGTAGGGCTTCGGCGGCCATGAAGGTATGCGCCACCCCTGTCGGGCAAGCAGTGACCGCGACCAGCCGGCGGCGACCACTGGGCGCCGCCTCGGTGCTGTCAGCATGGGGCTGGGCGCGCTCCGCGGCGTCCTGCAGGAAACGCTGCGGGTCGGCCAGCGCCTCGGCCGGGGTGGCCTGCAGCAAGCGTTTGCCGGCAAAGCGGCTCAGCGGCAGCTCACCGGTCTTGACCACCAACACCCAGTCGGCAGCGGCGATCTCGGCCTCGCTCAACGGCGAGCCAATCGCGCGCGCGTCATGCACCTCGACACGGGTTTGCCAGCCCAGGCGCTCGGCAGCCGCTTGCAGCAGGCGCGAACACAACACGCTGGTGACCTGACCATTGGGGCAGGCGGTGACGATCAGCAGATTCATGGTGGGTGCCTCTTATTTTTCTAAAGGGTGCAATTGCACGGCCGCTTCGAAGCGGGCCAGTTGCTCGCGATCATGGATACCGAAGCCGATCTGGGTGACCGCTTGCGCCGCCACCGCCGTGGCCAGGCGCAACGTACGCTCGGCCGGCCAGCCTTCGAGCAGGCCGTGCAGGCTGGCCGCCAGCAGCGAGTCACCGGCACCGACCGTGCTAACTACCTCGACACGCGGCGGTACGGCGCGCAGGGCAATGTCCGGTCCGTGCCAGTCGACGCCGTCTGCGCCACGTGACAACAGCACGTGCTCGATACCCTGCGCACGCAGCGTCTGCACGGCGGCAGACAGGTCACTGCCGCACACGTCGGCCAGTTCCTCTTCGTTGGGTTTGATCAGCCAGGGGGCGACGCCCAGGGCCGCTTGCAGGGCCGCGCCACTGCTATCGACCGCCAGCGGCACGCCGCTGGCCTTGATCCGCCGCAGCAGGCCGGCGAACCACTCAGGCGTCACACCACGCGGCAGGCTGCCGGCCACTACCACGGCGTCATACCCGGCCAGCAACGGCTCCAGTTCATCCTGTAGACGTTGCAGGTGCTCGGTCTCGACCTGAGGGCCGGGGCCGTTGAGGTCGGTGATACAGCCGTCGGCTTCGGCCAGCTTGATGTTGCTGCGCGTCTCGCCCGGCACACGGACGAACAGGTCGTGAAAACCGCGCTTGTGCATCAGGCTTTCGAACGGAGCGGCATTGGCGCGGCCAAGAAAGCCGCCGACGCTCAGGCTGTGGCCCAGGTCGGCCAGCACCTGGGCGACGTTCAGGCCCTTGCCGGCGGCGTGACTGCGCAGCTCATGGCAGCGGTTGATTGCGCCGGGCTGCAGGCGATCTAGGCGCAGGGTCAGGTCCAGCGCCGGGTTCAGGGTCAGGGTCAGGATTCGGGCCATCAGTGCATCTCCGCCACCAGCGCACGCACGGCGCTGGCACTGTCCAGGGTCAGGGCACGGTCGGCCAGGGTTCGTGCCTGGCGGCTGTCCAGCTCGCGCACGCGCGCCTTGACCAGGGCAATCGAACGCGGCGTCACGCTCAGTTCGTCCACGCCCAGGCCGACCAGCAGCGGCACGGCCAAACGGTCGCTGGCCAGCTCACCACAAACGCCCACCCACTTGCCCTGGGCGTGGGCGGCGGTCACGGTCATCTCGATCAGGCGCAGCACCGCCGGATGCAGACCATCGGCCTGCGCCGACAGCTGTGGATGGCCACGGTCGATGGCCAGGCAATATTGCGTCAGGTCGTTGGTGCCGATGCTGAAGAAGTCCACTTCGCGTGCCAGCACCGGCGCCAGCAGCGCTGCCGAGGGCACTTCGATCATGATGCCGACCTGCAGATCGCTGACGGCGATCTCCTCACGCAGGCGCTGCACCATATCACGCGCTGCGCGCCACTCTTCCACCGCGCCGACCATGGGGAACATGATGCGCAGCGGCCGGCCATCAGCCGAGGCGAGCAAGGCGCGCAGCTGGGTTTCCAGAATCTCCGGGCGCTGCAGGCTCAGGCGAATGCCACGCACACCAAGGAAAGGGTTCTCCTCGGCCGGCATCGGCCAGTACGGCAAGGGTTTGTCGCCGCCGACATCCAGGGTGCGCACCACCAACGGGCGGCCGTCCAGGGCGTCGAGCACGCGTCGGTACTCACGCTCCTGCGCGGCCTGGTCCGGCGCCTGGGCATGCTCCATGAATACCAGTTCGGTGCGCAGCAGGCCCACCGCATCGGCGCCCAGCTCCACCGCCTCGCCGGTTTCGCCACTGGCACCGATATTGGCCGCGACTTCCACACGCACACCGTCACGGGTCTGCGCCACCTCGAAACGCCCGGCATGCGCCTGCTCCTGACGCTTCTGCGCCACCTCGCGCTCATGCAGTGCCTGGTCGCGTTCGGCCGCATCCGGGGCGACGCGCAGCAGGCCGCTGTCGCCATCGAGCAGCAAGGGCGTGCCCTGAGCCAGCGCCAGTACGCCATCGCCGGCGCCGACCAGCGCGGGAATGCCCAGGGCGCGGGCGATGATGGCACTGTGCGCGGTGGCCCCACCGCGTGCGGTGACGATGCCGGCGACACGCTGACGATCCAGCGCGGCGACATCCGAGGGCACCACTTCGGCCATCACCAGGATGTAAGGCTCGTCAGGCTCGCTGGGCAGCTCGACACCACACAGATGCGCCAGTACGCGGTTGCCGATATCGCGCAAGTCCGCCGCGCGCTCGGCCAGTAGCGGGTCGTGCAGGGCTTCCTGACGCTTGGCCGCCGCCTCCACTTCGACCTGCCAGGCCGCTTCGGCGCTGGCCCCCTTGGCCAGGCGCGCCTCGACATCCTCGCGCAGGGCGGGGTCATCGAGCATGGCCAGGTGGGCACTGAAAATCTCGCGGATGCTGGCCACGCCAGCGCCGTCGACCAGGCGCTGCAGTTGCGAAGCAACGGCGGCAAGAGCTGCATCCAGACGTGACAACTCGTGGTCGAGGCCCTGCCCCTGCTCGTCGAACTTAAATTCCGGGGGCGTGCGCACCAGCGCCGGGCCGATAGCGATACCTGGCGAGGCAGCGACCGCAACCAGTCGGCTACCGGCAACGGGAGCGACCGGCGGAGCCGGCTGTAGCTGCGCCGCCACCTCGGGCAACGCTTCGCTCAGCGGCTCGACCGTTTCCCCCAGGCCACTTTCCACAGCAGCACGAATGGCAGGCAGAGCGCTGTCGGCAATCGCCGGCTCGGCGCTGAATTCGAGCATCTGCCCGCGACGCGCACCCAAGGCCAGCAGGCGACTAAGGCTCTTGGCCGAGACGCCGGCCCCGCTATCACCGAGCAGACGCACGCGAATCTCGCCGGCGAAACCCTGCGCCAGTTCGCTGAGTGCCTTGGCCGGACGTGCGTGCAGGCCATGGGCATTGAGCAGCGGCACACTGAGGCTGGGCCAGTCCGGCGGCACTTCACCGCCCAACGCCTCGATCACCTGGCGGCTGTCGCTGGCTTCACTGAACGCCGCCGCGCGGCCACCGATCAGCACATCGCACAGACGCTCCAGCGCCTGACGATGCGCCTCGCCCTGACTGGCCAGGCAGAACAGGCCGCGTAACGCCTCACCGCGAAAAGTCAGCGGCTGTGCCGGGGTGACGAAGGCCAGCCCGGGCCGCTCGACGCTGGTCTCGCTGTGCAGCCACCACAGGCCATCGCCCAGCGGTAGCGGCTCGCCACGCGCCAGCCCGAGGGCAAAACCGCTGCGTGCGCAGCCGGCCTGGCGCAACAGGCGCGCGCCCTGCCACAGCAATTCGTCGAAGTCTTCAGCCGGCTGCGCCAGCGCCACCAGTTGGCCGTCCAGTGCCAGCGCCTGCGGTGCGCCCTGCAGCAGTTCGAGTATCTGCGCCGGCTCGCGGGCCTCACGCAGCGCCTGGCTCAGATCGCCCTCGCCCAGGGCGCGGGTCAGCAATTGCAGCAGGTGCAGGTGTTCGTCGGACTGCGCGGCGATGGCAATGGCCAGGTACACCTGCTGACCGTTACCCCAATCCACTCCAGCCGGAAACTGGATCAGGCTGACGCCGGTGCGCAGTACCTGATCGCGGGTCTGTGGCGTGCCATGGGGGATGGCGATGCCCTGGCCGAGAAAGGTCGAGCCCTGGGCTTCGCGAGCCTGCAAGCCGTCGAGGTAAGCCGCAGTAGCCAAGCCGGCACTGGCCAGCGCATCGCCGAGCATGGCCAGGGCTTCGCCCTTGTCCGCCGCTGCCCGGCCCATCTGGATTTGGCTGGCATCGAGTTCGAGCATGGGTGCCTCCGGCTTGGATTCTTGTTTTGATTGAGAAGGGTGTTCACGGGCTCGGCGCTCACTTACGCCACCGAAACACCTTCAAGATTAGCTGATGAATCGCACTGCTGAAACGTTTCATCAAACACTAGCACCTTATCCGATAATGGGTAATCCTTGAAGCCCGGTCGTCGTCGAGTCGGTGTAGACTCGCCGCGCTTGCACGCTCGAAATCCCTTACCTGTATGGTGCTGCGCCCGTGAAACTCAGCGACATCGCCCGCCTGGCTCAGGTCTCGGTGACCACCGCCAGCTACGTGATCAACGGTCAGGCCGAACGTCGGCGCATCAGCCCTGCGACCGTGGCCAAGGTCTTGGCAGTCGTCGAGGAGCATGGCTATCGCCCGGACCAGCAGGCAGCCAGCCTGCGCCGCGGTCAAAGCCGCTGCCTGGGTTTCATCCTGCCAGACCTGGAAAACCCCAGTTATGCGCGCCTGGCCAAGCTGCTCGAACAGAAGGCCCGCGCCGCCGGCTACCAGTTATTGATCGCCAGCTCCGACGACGACCCGAACAGCGAGCGGCAGTTGCTCGAGCTGTTCCGTTCACGCCGCTGCGAGGCGCTGATCGTCGCCAGTTGCCTGCCACCAGACGACCCGCTGTATCCGACCATCGTCGCCGCCGGCCTACCTGTTGTAGCCGTGGACCGCGCGCTATCACCCACCCACATCCGCTCGGTGGTCAGCGATGACGAGCAGGCCGGACGTACCCTCACCGAAAGCCTGCTGACACCCAAACCCAGGCACATCGCCCTGCTCGGCGCCCGCGCAGAACTGGTCATCAGCCAGGCGCGCGAACGCGGCTTTCATTCGGCACTCAACGGTTTCGACGGGCACATCAGCGTCTACCACGGCGAGCTGTTCAGCCGTGCCTGCGGCTACCGGCAAATGAAAACGCTGATGGATGAAGTTGGCCCGCCGGATGCCTTGCTGACCACTGCCTACGTACTGCTCGAAGGGGTGTTCGATGCCCTGCGTGAACAGGGCAGCGAGCAATGGCCCGCGGTGCGTCTGGCCACCTTCGGTGACACTCAGTTGCTGGATTTTCTGCCACTGCGGGTCAATGCCATGAGCCAACAACACGAACGCATCGCCGAGCGCGTGCTGGCCTGGACACTGCGAGCGGTGGAGCACAACGACTATCAGCCCGGCATCGAGGCCATCGGCCGCAGCCTCAAGGCCCGAGCCTGAATATTGGCCCTTGAGGCCGAGGCGGGTTGCACCCGTCCTACGCGCCGGGCGGATTACTGGCCACCCTGAATTTTCTGCAGCAGCGGCGCACACTGGCTCGGCTCGTCACCCGCGCTGGGGGCCACCAGCGCCAGCAGCCCAGCCGCCGGCGCCACCGCAACGCCCAGCGCTACCAGGCCCACACCACGCAGCGCCAGCGGCGTGGCCTGTACGCCTGGTGACGGCTCCTTGAACGTGCCGCGCACGTAGAGCGGCGAACGCAGGGAAAAAACACGAAAGCCCTTGGTCGACGGCGTGATGGTGAAATCCAACCGCTCGCTGGCGAAGTTGGCGCTACCGTCGACCTTGATCACCGCGTTGTCGGTATCGATGACGAACAACCTTGTACTCATCAGCCCCTGCTCGATACCGAGATCGGCAGCAGCGCAGTGAATCTTCACATCCTCATCACCAAACAGCCTGCCCACCAGATAGTTACCAACGTTCAGCCCGGCGATTTCCATCAGCCCGCGACTTACCGCGCCATCGTTGATCAGCATCTTCAGCTCGCCGTCGGCACCGCCGAGCAACGCCGCCACCGAGTTGCCACGACCGCTGATGCGCGCATCACCGTTGAGCTCACCGAAGCTGGTCTGCATCGGCGCGAAGGTGGGGAAAAGCTGCTTGAGCCTGAGATCTCGGGCGCGCAGGCGCATCTGCCCCTGCAACGGGGTAGCCACGCCATTGAGACGAATCTGCGCGTCGAGCGCGCCGCCGGCCATACCGAAGCGCAGCGGCTCCAGACTCAGCGTGCCGTCATTGAGCACCACATGAGTATCCAGATCGCTGATCGGCAACTGCTCACTGTGCACGATGCGCTTGCCAGTGAAACGCACATCGGCGTCCATCGCACGCCAACGGTCGGTGCGGAACTGCGCGACCGGCAGCACCTTGTTCGCTGGCTGCGTATCGCGTTCACCACGCTGCCGTTTGTCAGCGCTGGAGTCGGCGCCGATCAGGGGCGCCAGGTCACTGAACAGCAGTTGGTTGGAAGTCAGCCGCCCGGACAGTTTCGGCCGTGGCTGGCGCGCGACGAAGGTCAGATCGCCATGAATGTCGCTGTCGCCGATACGCCCATTGAAACCGAGATAGCGAAAGGTCGCCCCGTCAGCATCACGCAAGTCAGCCTGCAGACGACCGTCCGTGCTGTAGGGCGGCGTATCCGGCAGGGTAACGCCGGTCAGCGGGTAGAGGTGGCCCAGACTTGCCCCGGACAGCTGCAGGCGCAGATCCAGCGCGCCCAGATTCTGCGGATCGGTCAGGCTGCCAGCGACACGAATACGGGTGGCGCCGATACGCATATCCGCCTGCAGCGGGAAGGGCTGCGAGGCATCATGCAGGGCCAGCAGACCGCCAAACTTGCCGTCACCGGCAAGCGGCTGGCCACGAAAACTGCCCTTGGTCTGCCAGGCGAAGGCGTAGTCCTGAGCACTGGCGTTGCTTTCAGCCAGGCGTTCGGCGGCGCTATTGCCGACGATCTCGGCGAAGGGTATCGGCTCGCCAAGCGGCTGGATGACTGCATCCAGCCGCGTGTTGCTGACCTTGTCATCGAGCTTCACCTGCCCCTTGTCGAAGGCGATGGTGCCGATATCCAGCGTCCATGGGCTGGGCTGCTTGTCGTCATCCGCCTGTTCACTGTCCAGGTCGAACACCCAGTTGGCGCGACCATCGGCCAGACGCTGCAGGTCGGCCGTCGACGCACCGAGCTCGATGCTCGGGATGCTCACTGTCTTCCACAGC
Source organism: Pseudomonadota bacterium (assembly GCA_023431055.1). Taxonomy (GTDB): domain Bacteria; phylum Pseudomonadota; class Gammaproteobacteria; order Pseudomonadales; family Pseudomonadaceae; genus Aquipseudomonas. The sequence continues at coordinate 51,677 of JAEYXX010000143.1, read as the reverse complement.
AGCGGCAGGGGTGACAGGCGCAAACGCACGCGCTCGAGACTGACGAAGGTATCACCCTGCGCCCAGTCAGGATTGCCCAGACGCAAGTGCTCGGCAGCGAAATGCGGCCAGGGCAGCCAGGCGCTCAGCCCCTGCTGGCCAGGTTCGCGCTGCCAGATCACGCGCAGATCACCCTCGATGGCGAATGGCCGATTCAACGCCGCCGATACCTGCTCATTGATCAGCGGCCGTGCGCGGTTCCAGTCGAACAGCGCCAGAAACAGCATCAGCGCCGCCAGCAACAGCAGAAAAATGGCGAACAACGCGCCCATCAACTTGCGAATCTGGCGCACCCGGTGACCTCCCTACTTCGCGTGCCGAGTGAAACTCGTCCATAGCCATACGACCGAGAAGATTAGCCAACGCTCCCCGGCACTGGCGGCGACGGCAAAAATAGTCGACCCTGAAAGCCCGCTCGCGAGCCGACCAATGCGCCTGATCGACACTCACACCCACCTGGATTTTCCCGACTTCGACGCCGACCGTGATGAGGTGCTCGCGCGCAGCCGGGCGCTGGGCGTGCAGCGCATGGTGGTGCTCGGGGTGTACCAGGCCAACTGGCAGCGCCTGTGGCAACTGGTCGAAGCGAACGATGGCCTGCACGCTGCGTTCGGTTTGCACCCGGTCTATCTGGACGACCATCAACCGCAGCACCTTGCCGAACTGCGTGACTGGCTGGGCAGACTGGCCGGACACCGCAAGCTCTGCGCCGTCGGTGAGTTCGGGCTGGACTATTACTTGGCGGAGCTGGATCGCGAACGTCAGCAGACGCTATTCGAGGCTCAGCTTGGGTTGGCGGTCGATTTCGAATTACCGGCGCTGCTGCATGTGCGCCGCGCCCATGCCGCCACCATCGCCACGCTCAAACGTTTTCGCCCGCCACGCGGCGGCATCGTCCACGCCTTCGCCGGCAGCTATGAAGAAGCGCGCGAGTACATCAAGCTGGGCTTTCGCCTCGGCCTGGGCGGCGCCGCCACCTGGCCGCAGGCCAACCGTCTGCGCAAGGTGGTGGCGCAGCTGCCGCTGGAATCCATCGTGCTGGAAACCGACGCTCCGGACATGCCCCCAGCCATGCACCCGAACCAACGCAACAGTCCCGAATACCTGGCGGACATCTGCGCCGAACTGGCAGCGCTACGAGGCGTTACGGCCGAAGAGCTGGCGGCGGCCAGCAGCCGTAATGCGGATGAGGTGTTCGGCTGGGCATAGACCGCACAGCCTTGTAGGGTGGGCTTTAGCCCACGCCGACCGCCAGTGGTGGGCTAAAGCCCACCCTACGGGCCGTTGTACCAACGCCCCTACACACGAAACGCGCTGATCAGCTGCTTGAGCCGCGCCACCAGCTCGCTCAACTCGCGGCTGGCCTGCTCGGTCTGGCTGGCGCCGGCAGCGGTGCGCTCTCCGGCATGGTTGATCTCGACGATGTTCTGATCGATATCGTGTGCGACCGCCGTCTGCTGCTCGGCCGCTGCCGCGATCTGCTGGTTCTGATCGACGATCATGCCCACCGCGCCGAGGATGTTCTCCAACGCCAGCTGCACCTTGGCCGACTCGCTCACGGTGCCGTCGGCCATCTGGTGACTGGCATTCATCGCCTTCACCGCCGCACCGACGCCGCCCTGCAGCTTGGCGATCATCGCCTCGATTTCCTCGGTGGACTGCTGGGTACGCTTGGCCAGGTTGCGCACCTCGTCGGCCACCACGGCAAAGCCGCGGCCCTGCTCGCCGGCTCGCGCCGCCTCGATCGCGGCGTTGAGAGCCAGCAGATTGGTCTGTTCGGCAATACCCTTGATCACGTCCAAAACCTGGCTGATCGCGGCGCTGTCACTGGCCAACTGATTGATCACGGCAACCGATTGGTCGATTTCGCCCGCCAGCCGCTGGATCGCCCCGACCTGCTGTTCGACCAGGGCGCGACCATTGACCGTCTCCTGATTCACGCTCTGCGCACTGCCCACCGCAGCCGCGGCGCTGCGCGCGACCTCTTGGGCCGTGGCGGACATCTGGTTCATCGCCGTGGCCACCTGTTCGATCTGCGCACGCTGGCTGGCCACCGCCTGGTTGCTCTCGCCCGAGACCAGCTCGACCCGGTCGGCCTGCCCACCAACCTCACCCACGGTATGGCCGACGCGCTCGATCAGATCATGGATGCGTTGCACGGTCTGATTGAATACCTGGCCCAACTCGCCCAGCTCGTCACGACTGCGCGCCTGGAAGTTGGCCGTCATGTCGCCCGCAGCCACCTTGTCCATCACCCGGCCCAGATTCTTCAGGGTCGCGCGGGTGGACACATAGAAGCCGCTGTAGAGATAGACGATCAGCAGGAACACCACCACCAGTGCCACAACCAGCAAGACCATTTGCGCACGGTTTTCGCTGAGTCGTTCACTCAGCTGATTGTCGAGGAACGCCAGCAAGCCATCGTTGAAGGTGTAGGTCCTGGCCATCTGCTGGCTGATCTGGTCGTAGAACTGGGTCCAGGGCGTATCCAGGCTGTCGGCGATGATGACCTGATCTTCGAACAGCGCACTGCTGTCCTTGAGGCTCTGGCGGCTCGCCTCGGCCAGGCTGCCAAGGCCGTTCTGCGCCGCAACATCTCCGGCCAGGGCGTCCTGCAGATTCAACCCGTACTCGGCGTGCAGTTTCTCCAGCTGCAGCAGCAGGTCGTCGAACTTGGTGCTGGCTGCGGAATTGAGAAAGCCCTGACCCAGAGAATAGGAACCGATTGCACGCCCCTGACTGAGCACGCCGGTAATTTGCGGGGTGACGTTGGTGATCAGCTCGGTGATTTGCCGCACCTGGCGCTGCGGGTCCTGGCTCAGACCGGCCTGGCCGGCCACCAGCTTGATGAAGACCTGGGAAGACCCAAGCAGCTTCTCGACGATCACGGCCTTGCTCTGCAAAGACGTTTCGGAAGCGGCACCTTTCAGTTCGGCCAGCAGTTCGTCGCGCTTGGCGACGAACTCTGCAGCCTGCTCGTTATCGCTGGTCACCGGCTGCAAGCCTTGCATTCCGGTACTGAGCGACTGCTCCAGCTGATCGATGCGCCCTTCCAGATCCCCCGCCTGACCGGACTGACCGATCATCGCGTTGATCTGCACCAGATCGTTGAGACTCTCCAGATCACGGCGCAGCTGCAGGCTGCTGCCGAGCAGCTCGAGACTTTCCAGAGCCGTCTGGGTGCCGATGAACTGACGATAGGAATCTCGCACCAGATAGAAGTTGGTGACGAGCATGGGCAGGAAGAATAGAACACTGATCAGGCTGAACTTCATGCCGAAGCTGAGCCGATTCATCAGCGCGATGGCCGGATACAACACGGTCTTCACTCGACGTCTCCAGTTGCCATTATTGTTATAGGTATCGCTTGGATTACCGCGCAGCCTCTCACGGGCGAATCACGGCGTCCTGTGTCGACCGACCTGTAGCGCGCCGCTGCGCGCGGCGAATACAGCCAGACAAATGTGACGAAAGTCACCAAACAGGGTCGACTACCGCCCGTTATACCCCTTATCGGCAAGCGTCTCTGTAAATTAAGGTTAAACGCGCGCCACGCTATAGCGCCCACAAATGCAGAGGGCGGCTCGCGCCGCCCCATGAAGCAAAGCCACGCGCCGCGCCAACTACAGGAACAGCACCCAGACCGCATAACCGGCATACCAGACCACCGCGGCGCGAATCAGCAGCTGCCATAGCTGGTCCAGAGTATCGACGCCCTCCTCGCCCATTACCGGCGGCGGCATCTCGCCTGCGGCACGCCCGGCCTTGATCACCAGTTGCGCAGCGGAAATGTCCCAGCTCAGCAGTTCATGCAGCAGGGCGCGGCTGACGGCGACGAAGTTGCCGACCAGCGCAAAACTGGAGGCCAGCACCCGCGCCGGCAGCCAATCGAAGGCATGGCGCAGTTGCACGGCACGCTCACGCAGCGCCGGCTGCTCGGCGTGTTCGGCAGTCAGCGCCAGCAGACGATAGGCCAGCGCCGCCATCGGGCCCAGCAGCAGATACCAGAAGATCACCGCGAAGAAGCTCTGATAGGCCTGCCAGAGCAGATGCCCCTGAACCTGCTGCAGCAGCTCGGTGCCCTCCTCCGGCTGCAAAGCCAGGTCGCGCTCGGCCACATGATAGGCAGCCTGACCATCACCGCGCCGCCAGGCATCACGAAACGGCCCCAGCGCCGCGAGCAGATCACCACGTCCCAGGCTGTAGATCAGCACCAGCAGATGCACCGGCAAGGCCAGCCAACCATAGGCCAGCGGCTTGAGGAGCAGCAGAACCAGTCCCAGCGCCAACACCGGCAACAGAACCAGAACGGCCAGGCACAACCATGGAGCCTGCTGTAGCCCGCCCTGCTGCAGGCGCTGCAATTGCGCCAGCCAGGGACCGTCCTGCTGAATGCGCAGGCGCCAGGCGGAAAACTTCTCGACCCACAGCACCAGCAGAATCACCAGAAAACTCATTGCTACCTCTCCTTCAATTCGGCATGCAGGCGCGGCCAGTCGAACGCGGGCCCAGGGTCGGTCTTACGTCCGGGAGCGATGTCGCAGTGGCCGCGAATTCGCTCCGCCGACAGCGCCGGGTAGGCGTCCAGCAACTGCCGCGTCAGCTCCGCCAGGCTGGCGTACTGAGCGTCGCTGTAGGGCAGATCATCCGTCCCTTCCAGCTCGACCCCCAAGGAAAAATCATTGCAGTTGTCGCGCCCTTCGAACCAGGAAACCCCGGCATGCCAGGCACGATCCAGGCAGGAGACGAACTGCGTCAGCCTGCCATCACGCTCGATGAAGAAATGCGCTGAGACCTGCAGCGTCGCGATTTCGGCGAAGAAGGGATGCTCGTGGATGGGCAAACGGTTCTGGAAGAACTCCAGCACCTTGCCGGTGCCGAACTGGCCGGGCGGCAAACTGATGTTGTGCACCACCAGCAGGGAAATTTCGCCGCCGGGGCGGGCATTGAAGTTTGGCGAGGGGCAGTGATGAATGCCCTGAAACCAGCCGGTTGAGGGGTCGAGCTGCATGTGGCACTCCTGAACGTGCCACCACTCTAGAGCAGCCAACCCGCACGGCCAAGAGCGAGACAGCAACAGGATGTGCGAAGACGGAAATAGAGGGGCACAAAGTAGGAGCCGCGCCCCGCGGCGAACCGATATCGACCACGCCGTAAGACCAAAAGGCTTCGCCCCGGGGCGGGGCTCCTACAGCGCCGCTCATTGCCTGGTGCAGAATGCACCAGGCAACGAATCAGGCGTTCTTCAACTTGCGCAGATTGCCGATCACCGACTCCAGCGCACGATCGAACAAAAGGGCATCGTCAAGCAGGCGAATGGTGTTGCGACGGAACTCCACGGCCAGCGCATTGCGACTCTTTTCCAGCACTTTCATGCCGGTACGATTGACGAACACGTACTTGCCTGTGGGCTTGATGATGGCCGCCAGCTTGCAGCGCAGCTTGTGCTCATCGTCTTCCTGGAACTCGACCCAGCTGCCCACACGCAGGCTTTCTACCTGCTGCAACGCCTCGTCATCGTCCGGCAGCGCTACATCCGGCTCCTGAGGGTGAGTCTGGCCCGGCGCCAACAGCACGATTTCCTCGACCACTTCGACCATGGCCGGAGCAGGCTCAGCCTCTTCCGCCACAGGTAGCTCCAGCAACGGCAGCTCGATCCCGGCTCGCGCAGCGTCGGTGGTGGATTCCTCCGGCGCCGCTTCCGGCTCTGCTGCGGCGCGCTTGAAGGCCTGCACATGCAGAGCTTCCAGTTGGCTGAAGAATTCGCTGGTGGAGAATGGGTCGAACGCCGCGCTGGCCATGCCTTCGCGCAACGCCTTGAGCAAGCCGGGCACCAGTTCCAGCAGGCGCAGACGCGCCTCGGGATCTTCATGCGGGGTGACGCTCCAGACCAGATCATCCATGGTCTGCAGTGCCGCCTGCCACTCTTCCGAGTCCACGCCATGCTTGAGGCAGGTCAGCATCAGCACCTTGCTCCAGGCCTCCTGCAGCAGGCGCACCACCACCTCCGGGAGGATCTTGCCCAGCAGCCGTTCGTTCAGCGCCTGCTCGACCTGACGGCGCGCCAGTTCGGCCTTGGCGCTGCCTTCTTCGGCGTCGCGGGTACGCTGTTCGAGCAGTTCGCTGCGGCGACGCTCATCGCCCGTGAAGGCCATGAATTCGGCCAGCAGCTCGGAGAAGATCGCCGGATCGTCGACGAAGTCGTTCAGCAGGCGCTGCACCACCTGCTCGATCTTCTGATACAGGCTGTCACGCTGCGCATCATCCTGATCAACCCAACCCAGGGCCGCAGAAGCGATTTCATTGAGCAGGCGGCGCGCCGGGTGGCTGCCACGGCTGAAGAAGGTCTTGTCCAGCACGGCGACCTTGAGCATCGGAATCTGCAGGCGGCCAATCAGGGCCTTGAGCGAGTCCGGCAGAGTGCGGTCATCGAGAATGAACTCGAACAGCATCGATACCAGGTTGATCACGTCTTCATCGACTTCGCCGACCACGCGCGCCTTGCCACTCTTGACGCTGGCACGTTCGAGCAGGCGCTCGAGCTGATCGCGCAGATCGAAGTCCTCGATATTGACGTGCGCCGGAGCGCGCTGCTGCATGTGCGAGAGCAGGCGCATCAGATCATTGCTGGTGATCGGTAACGCATCGGCCACCTGAGCGCGGCGCGGCATGGCAGTACCGCGTACTTGCGAGAGCAAATCCTGCAGCGCACCGAAGACTTCCTGAACGCTCTGGTCGGCACCCTCGAGCAGGGAAATGCCTTCCTCGCCCGAGGACTGTGCATAAGCGGAAGCGGCAGGGCGTTGCTGACGGCGTGGCGGTGCAGACTTCAATTCCGGCAACACGCCGGCATTGACCAGCGCCTGGTTGGCCTCGGCATACAGAATGTCGCAACTGCCCAGCACGTATTTTTCGAACAACTTGAGGATGATCAGCTTGACCTTGATCTCCACACCCAAGCCGCTGCAGGCATCGAGGAAGTACTCACTGAGCAGGGTCGGGCCGAGTGGATTGCTCTTGTCGTCGAGCTTCTTGCTGATTACTGCGTTGAGGCGTGTGGTGAGGTGGCCCAGCGCCATGGCATCACGACTCATCACCTTGGCTACCATGGCATCCAGCGCCACGGTCTCCTCCAGCTCGTCGTTCTGCACCAGACTCAGACTGTCGAACGAAACCGCATCCAGAGCCGGCTGCGGCTTGCCGATTTCGTACTGATTGAGATTGGCGAAGGACTCGAACACCTTCTGCAGGAAGCCGCGCTCGATGCTCTTGCGCTTCAGGCGCAAGTCACGCATGGCCTCGAAGAAGGCATTCTGCTCGGCATTGCTGGTCGCCCGATCCGCCATCTCGAAGAGGGTATCGTCGGCGTTGTCGAACAGGCTCTGCAGGTTCTGCTTGAGCTGTTGCGCGGCTTTGTCACGCACCTGAATCAGCGCCACGGGCAGTCTTCCTACCGGCGAAGTTGGCGATTGCTCAGCGGTGGCCTTGGTCAGCGGCACCACATTCGCGTCGGTCTTCATTCTAGTCTCCCGCAGACTGCCCGAGCCCGGGCTTCCTGGTCTGCACAGCGTCAACCGAGCGTCGTCCCTAACGTCAAAGGCCTGGCGTCAATAATGTAAAAAGTAAAGGCATTATAGGGAGGCTGCGCGCCATACCAAGCCAATTTTTCCTACAGACATGATCCAGATCACAGATAGCCACGCGCCATCTACCAGCGGTAGCTCATTCATCACCCTCGCACCTCGACAGCCTAGCGCTGGCAGCCAAGCGGCGCTGCACCGGCAGTCGGAGCTCCTCAACGATAAGAGCCGTACTCCATAACGAAAGTGCCAGGTTAATCATCGCCTCCAAACGACGCGCAACTGCGCCCGGCCATTGCCCGGCCCTCACCTGGCTCTATAATCGCCCCTCGTCTACACCGGAGCCGACCATGCCCAACCTCACCCTCGCCGAACTCAGCAGCGAAATCGAAGCCAACGTCCGCCGCTCCCTGGCCGAAGACATTGGCAGCGGCGACATCACTGCCCAGCTGATTCCAGCAGAACGCCTGGCCAGCGCCCGGGTGATCACGCGCGAGGCGGCGGTAGTGTGCGGCACGGCCTGGGTCGACGCAGTGTTCCGCCAGCTCGACCCACGCGTGGCGGTGCACTGGCAGGTGCAGGATGGCGACAAGGTCAGCGCCGACCAAACCCTGTTCCGCCTCGAAGGCCCGGCCCGCGCCCTGCTCAGCGGCGAGCGCAGCGCACTGAACTTCCTGCAGACCCTGTCTGCAGTCGCCACCCGCTGCCGCCACTATGCCGACCTGGTTGAAGGCACCCAGGTAAAGCTGCTGGACACCCGCAAGACCCTACCCGGCCTGCGCCTGGCGCAGAAGTACGCCGTAACCTGCGGCGGCTGCCACAACCACCGCATCGGTTTGTACGACGCTTTCCTTATTAAGGAAAACCACATCGCTGCCTGCGGCGGCATCGCCCAGGCCATCAACGCCGCCCACCAGATCGCCCCGGGCAAGCCGGTGGAAGTGGAAGTGGAAAGCCTGGAAGAGCTGCGCGAAGCGCTGGACGCAGGCGCCGATATCGTCATGCTCGACGAACTGTCACTGGAGGACATGCGCGAAGCCGTAAGACTCACCGCCGGCCGCGCCAAGCTTGAAGCTTCGGGCGGCATCAATGACAGCACCTTGCGCACGGTCGCCGAGACGGGCGTGGACTACATCTCGCTGGGGACGCTGACCAAGGATGTGAAGGCGGTGGATTTGTCGATGCGGTTGGCCTTGTAAGCCGCCGATTCACTGTAGGAGCCGCGCCCCTCGGCGAATCGCCCCAACCCGAACCTCATTGCAAGACTGGCCATTTCACCCCGAGGCAGGGCTCCTACAAGACCGTCAAAAACGAGCTACCACTTCACAAGCGTGATTGGACACGCGGCCTAAGCCTCGCAGATCTGGCATCATGCCAATACGAAGCCCTGACAGAAACCGAGCCCCAAAGTGAACGAAGCACTAACCCTTCTGCGAGAAAAAATTACATCGGGAACGGCAGTTGTCGGCATCTATGGGCTCGGTTATGTCGGCCTTCCTCTAGCCTTACGTTTTTGCGAAGTCGGCATCAAAGTCATCGGATTCGACATCGACAGTCGCAAAGTAGGCACCCTCAATGCCGGCCAGAGCTATATCGAGCGCTTGATACCTCAGCGTATCCAGCACGCCCTAGCACAGGGGCTGGAGGCTACCGCCGAGTTTTCTCGTACCAGTGAAGTCGACGCACTGATCATATGCGTTCCCACTCCGCTCAACGCGCACCGCGAACCCGACCTCAGCTTCGTTATAAACACAGTCGAGACAATACTCCCGTACTTCCGAGCAGGCCAATTGCTCAGCCTGGAGAGCACCACCTGGCCTGGCACAACAGACGAAGAACTCGCTCCCCGCCTTGAAGCAATGGGTTTCACTCCGGGGCAGAACTGCGCATTGGTGTTCTCGCCTGAGCGAGAAGACCCGGGGAACCCGGACTATGGTACTCATGATATCCCCAAAGTAATCGGCGGCATGACACCAAGCTGCCTTGAACTGGGGCAGGCACTCTATCAGCATGCCATCCGCACCCTAGTGCCTGTCAGCAGCACACGCACAGCTGAAATGACCAAACTGCTGGAGAATATTCACCGCGCGGTAAATATCGGCCTGGTCAACGAAATGAAGATTGTTGCCGACAAGATGGGCATAGACATTCACGAAGTCATCCGCGCAGCCGCTACCAAACCCTTCGGCTTCACGCCATATAGCCCTGGCCCGGGACTGGGAGGGCACTGTATTCCAATCGATCCGTTCTACCTGACCTGGAAGGCCAAGGAATACGGTATCAATACCCGCTTCATCGAGCTGGCCGGCGAAATCAACCACTACATGCCGCACTGGGTCGTACAGAAAACTGCCGATGCACTCAACGAGCATGGCAAGGCGGTCAAGGGCAGCCGCATCCTCGTGCTAGGCCTGGCTTACAAGAAAAATATCGATGACAGCCGTGAGTCGCCTGCCGTGGAGATCATGGAACTCCTACAAAGCAAAGGAGCCTTGGTCGATTACGCCGACCCGCATATCCCGACCTTCCCTAAAAAACGTGACTACCACTTCGACCTGCAGAGTACTGAACTGAGCGCAGCGAACATTGCCAGTTACGACTGCCTAATTCTCGCCACGGACCATGACGCCTTTCAATATGACTTTCTAAGGCAGCAGGCACGACTAATCGTGGACACACGCGGCCGCTTTGGACGTAATAGCAATATAATCAGCGCATAACAACTAGCGCTCGACACCACCGCAGACACTGCAAGTTCAACCAACAAGAAACAGGAAGACATGAGCCAATCTCACGAAAAGCCGAGCAGTAAGCACCTGACCTCCGCCCCGAACAAAGAGGGAAAGGGCATTATAAAACACTTTGCCTTCATCATCGGCACTCGTGCACAACTTATAAAAGTCGCACCTATTATTATAGAATGTGAAAAAAAAAATTTGCCCTGCACCCTAGTACTGACAGGACAACACCTGGAAACCATGCAGGACCTACTGGATGAGTTCAAGATCAAGTCGAAGCAAGTATCCGCCACTACTGCCAAAGAGAACGCCACCGTACTTTCATTGATCCGATGGCTACCCCGAGCTTACAGAGGGATAGTTCAAGAGCTTAAATCTTTACCCCCCCCTGAACATGTCAACGTCCTGATTCATGGCGACACACTATCCACCGTACTAGGCGCCTTGGCAGGCCGCCAAGTAGGAGCCTCCGTTGTACACATTGAGAGCGGCCTGACCTCAAAGAAAATACTCGATCCGTTCCCAGAAGAACTCTCTCGTCGTATTGTCTTTCGACTCAGTGACATTGCAATGTGCCCCAATCAAGAGGCAACTAAGCACATGCAACAAAAACACCCTCGATGCCAATCAATAAATACAGAGGGAAACACAATACTTGACGCTATAAAGCTGACAGGCGTCAGCAGAGCCAATCGCCCCCTAGAAGGCGATTACATCGTCACCTCCCTACATCGCTTCCAGAACATTTACAACAAAGAAAGACTAAATGAACTTGCTGTGCTTCTGGACAAAATAGCTCAAACACACATTGTATATTTCGTACTACACCCAGCAACACGCAAGCGACTAAGCAAATATAATCTTATTGGACAACTAGAGAGAAACCAGAGAATAAAGCTAATTCCACGCCTTGGCTACAGCGAGTTCCTTCAGCTTGCAGCTTCTTCGGCCTGCGTCCTGACAGATGGCGGATCCAACCAAGAAGAACTAGCAGCGCTAGGCGTACCGACCATTGTAATGCGCCAGGCGACAGAACGAGCCGATGGACTTGGTAAAAACGCCATCATGGAAGGCGAACTTACTGGCAGCGTGCTAGCGTACATTAGAGAATACAGATATCGGGAACTTGAAAAGCCTCCCACCGCCGCAGCCTCGAAAAGCCCATCCGCCTGTATCGTCGACCACCTAGTAAGCCATGAAGCTAAATAGGAATAGTCACCACACTTGGACTAGCTAATTGTAATTAACCTAAAAAATCTCGACCACCCCATTTGCACACTGTTAAAGTCAAAACATGTCCTCACGCAAACCCTTAGCCATCAAACGCATGTGAACCAGAGCCCAGCACGCCGACAGTGACAAAGACATAACACTTCATGGGCAGAGCCGAACAAAAACCTCTAAGCCCGGCAATGACTGTAAGAATACAGGCGAAAAAGCAATGAACCCAGAAGTCATTGAAGTCAGCGACGAGAGAGTCTTAAGCAAGACTCCTAAAGTCAGCATACTCATGATCACCTACAATCACGCCGACTATCTGGCAGAGGCGATAGAAGGCGTAGTAAAACAGTCATGCGACTTTCCTTTCGAGCTAATCATCGGTGAAGATGCGTCAAGCGATGCCACTCGACGGATTGCACTGGAGTACCAGAAGCGCTTCCCCGAAATAATCCGTGTCATCTATTCCGAAAACAACGTCGGCATGAATATTAACTCGAAGCGGATTTTCGAAAAAGCAAGAGGAGAGTATATTGCCTATTGCGAAGGGGATGACTTCTGGATTGACACCGAAAAACTAAAAAAACAAGTAGCAATTATTAAGCAGAACCCACAGATAGGGATTGTTCACTCCAACTGGACCAAGGCACGATTAGAAAAATCATACTGGAATTATGACACTAAGCGCTCTGTCCACCGACACACACCTGAAAAATATCTAAGCGGGGACCTATTCAAGACCTGGCACCACCCCAAGATATTACGAACCTGCACTATCCTCCTACGCAAGTGTACTATGGACAGCTGGTATAAATCTGGACTGATGGATCCCAAATACCACTTTGGCGATAGTGTTCTCTCTGCCTATGTAACCTCTAAATGGCAAGTCGGTTACACTCCCTGCGTCACGGCGGTCTATCGCGTTAGCCCAAACTCGGTACTGCGCTCAGGCACAAACGCAAGAGTGGCCTTCTACCGCTCAAGCCTTCAGTTCGATACAGCCGCCCGAGTGTTCTTCTCAGAGCATACACCCGCCTATACGCAACACTACCGCTGGGATTCTGCCGCCAGCCTTCTGTTATGGGGTGCTCGAGCCGGTGACTTCGAGGCAGTTAAAGAAGCTTTCCTGGATTTCAAAAAACACTTTACCCTAAGCAGCTTCGTCAGCACCGGAGTCAGCACTATAGCTATGCGCCTCCCCAGCTACACGCCCCCCCAAAGGTCTAGGGCAAAAAGCACAGGCCAACGCCAGTGAAGGGGTAAGTTTCTTTGATCAGAAAAGCATATCGCCTAGGCAAACTCGGCAAAAGCGCATTACTTGGAGCATTTGCACTCGGAATAAGAGCCCTCATACAGGCAGCCTACCTGTTATTCATTTCTCGTTGGCTAGGCGCAGAAGGTTACGGCCTTTTTGCTGGCTCGGTAGCACTTGCCATCCTAGGCGCTCCACTCGCCAACTGGGGAAGCACCTTCTTACTGACCCACCATATCGCCCAGAACCGCAGCCGCTCACGCGCAATGTGGGCAACAGCATTGATTCAGACAGGCGCTATTGGCGGAGCACTAAGCCTTATCATACTAAGCACCTCCTTATTCATACTGCAGGGCCAACTCCTTTGGCAGCCCATGCTATTGCTGGCAGTATCCGAACTTATTTTACTCCCCATAGCTCACGTTGCCACAAGCCACTGTTATGCCCTAGAGCGCAGCGGCGCCTCAGCAGTATCTATTTGCCTGATACCAACCGGCCGCCTAGGAATTATGCTAACAGCCATTGCATGCAACATCAGTGGGACACCGGAAAATGCAGCATTAACTCATTTTACGGGCTCGCTCGTAGGCCTTTTAGGCGCAGTAATGTTAGTAACTCGAATTGACGGCCTCCCCGACTGGAAAACACGATTATCACTCTGGGAAGCCACTCAACAAGGCAGCGGATACGCGATCAGCAACGCCGCAAACAACAGCTATCTGGAGATAGACAAAGTTCTTATATTACAATTCCTAGGCGCTACGATAGCAGGCCCTTATACAGCCGCGTTTCGCATCTCTAGCATGTTCATACTACCAATATCAGCATTGATCAGCGCCGTCCTACCTCGCCTTACTGCACAACACAAGGAAAACAACCAATCAAAAACTTACAGAGCGACATTAATTGCCGGACTAAGTTACAGCTCTATATCATGTATCGCAATGTTGATATGCGCCCCCATTACCCCCCTTCTTCTTGGCCCCGGCTATGAAAAGACGGGTTACTACCTAATACTTCTGTCCCCCTGGCCAATACTCTTCGTACTGCGACAGTATTTTGCAACCAAACTTACGGCATCTAACCAGCAAGCATCCCGCTCCATAACAGAGATTATAGCTCTTGCAGTTACCACAGCACTCAACATCATCCTACTTCCCCGGATCGGTGAGGCCGCCTCGATTTTCTCACTACTTGCAACAGAAGCTATCGCCTCTACTATCTTATGGCGTCTATCCAAAAGACCTCAGAAGACTAACAGAAACTAATACAGCGAACCAATACACATTAATCGCTCGCTGTCGGCCATATAATTCAACTCATTCGCACGCAAGCAATCGCGAATCGAATGTGGGTCTACGATTCCATTCTTAATCAACAGATCCTCATGATACTGCTTACCCTTCCCCACAGGAACGACCAGCACATCTCGACACACCGGGCGCATCAACTCAATGACTTCATCCTTTTCAAAAAAACGAATATCAAACAGCGGATCATCGACTTTTTTTCGGTCAAAATAATCAACAAAACGTACATTATGCGCATTATGCACCGTTACAATCATGCGCCGCTTGGATATTCGCGCCTGCTCTTCTGCCAACCCCTTAATCTGCTCATCCGAAAACAGTACCCAGAAACCATTATGATAAGTAAGATCAAACGCCCCATCAGCGAAAGGCATAGAGAACGCACTCATATGGTGGATTGAGCCAGCAAACTCTGGAAAATACTCTTTCGCCCTAACGACAGCCTCGAGGGAGAAATCCATCCCCTCACAATTCAAGCCTCGCCGTCTGAGCTCTGCCATGTCACGAAAACTGCCCGCACCAATTTCAAGCAGATGTTGTTCTTCCGACTCAAGCATCGCATGGATATAAAACGCATGCCTCAGATCATTTTGATAATGATCAAAAATGCCGACCCATTTTCTGTCCCAATCCTCGCTACCCGAAAAAGCGTCTAGGTCTCTAAGTTGCATAACGCCTCCTACAAAGAATATTCAGTATATCCTCGAGTATATACACCGTCCAAAATAGGATGATTACAACCTTCAATCTCCACACCACTGAAACAGCGCAGATGGTTTACCACCATGTCATAGCCTGACATCAGGCTAAACGCCACGCCAGCAGAGAATCGTGGATTGACATCCATCAATAGCACCTTTTCCCCATGTATAAGGAACTCGACATTGACACATCCATGCAGATCTAGAACCGCAGCCACCTCCATAGCGAGCGCACTACACATGTGCTCGCCCCATATCCGAACCGCCAAGCCCGCGCCATTTGAAGTGCGCAGCAACTCCTCTCTAGCGATGGCAACCATCCTCCCGCCGCCCGGTTGGCGTACAACATCGACAACAATCACTTGCCCGGAGCAGTACGGCTGTACGAGATAACGCTCTTCTTTCGCAAGTCTAGCCTTCCAAAACTGCATCGCATCAGCATCAGGGATATAAATCTGACCCTCACTGCTTCTGCCACGACGCGGTTTAATCAACAGAGGATAAGAGAAGGCCGCCCCTTTATCATCATGAAGTGCAGCTGTCGGAATTACGCAAATACGTGAATGATCGGAGAACACATCATGCACGGTTAACTTGTCCCGAGCCTTCTCTATAGCGGCAGCACAGGGCAAACACACTAAAATACCGCAAGCCTCGAACAGGTGCCTATGTACAGATAAAACATCCACCTCAACATCCGTTAACGGAACAATGCGCTCAATGCCTTCTCGCCTGCAGATATCCATAATCCCTGCAAGGTAATCGAACTCATCCCGCACCAACGGAACCTGATAAAAACGCTGAACCAGTCGAGATGCCGACACCCACTCTCTAGGCGACGAATTGCAGCCTACGACCTCAGCCCCCGGAGAGCGAGAAACCCCCTGAATAACAGCCTCTGCCGACATGGACCCTATGGCAGTCACCAGATATTTCATGAAGCCAGGACCATGGTTCGGACAACACTGCCAACAACCTCAATCTGCTCGAGCGTGATATTAGCGCCTGCTGGTAATACTAATACGCGGCTTGCAAGCGCAACTGTATTCGGTAAAACCAGCCCCGCATGAGGGAACAGACCTAGATACGGCTGCATCATATGACAGCCTGGCCAAAAGTACTTTCTGGCCAATATATTTTCAGCATGTAAAGCTTCTATAATCTCATCTCGATTAACGCGACAATTATCCGCCACCTCAACAACCACGTAGTGGTAATTATTTTTCTCCTCGGCAGAGTATTCCAAGACAGAAACGCCCGGAACAGAAGACAAGGCTTTCGCGTATGCAGCATGATTTCGCTCATTATTGCTGAGCACCGCATCAAACCCCTGCAGGTTCGCTAAGCCCATGGCGGCGCAAACTTCAATCATTTTGCCATTTGTCCCAGGATGGACAACATTGTCGTAACCTTGAAAGCCGAAGTTCCGCATCAACCGCATAGTTTCAGCTAATTGATCATCGTCGGTAGTAACAGCACCGCCTTCCATTGTATTGAAAGACTTCGTGGCATGAAAACTAAAAACCTCACACGCGCCAAAGCGCCCTATGCTTTTCCCTTGATAGCTGCAGCCAAATGCGTGAGCGGCATCAAACATCAGTTGCAAGCCGTGCTCGCTGGCGATCTCTTGCAGCTCGTCAACCGGAGCAGCACGCCCCCACAGGTGAACCCCGATAATGCCGGAGGTACGCGGAGTAATCATGCGCCGTACGGCGCCCGGATCCAGGTTATGTGTATTCGCATCAATGTCCGCAAATACCGGGATGATTCCCTGCCAGTGCAAAGCGTGCGCCGTAGCCACGAATGTCCACGAGGGAACGATCACCTCCCCCGTAAGCCCCAGCGCCCGAATGGCGATCTCCAGTGCAATGGTTCCATTGCACATTGCAACACAGTGTTTAACCCCCAAGCGCTCGGCAACCTTTCTCTCAAACTCTTGAACCAACGGCCCATTGTTGGTAAGCCACTGGTTATCTAGGACCTGTGTCACACTGGCAAGAAAGTCCTGCCTGCTGCTTATCGTGGGCCGTCCGACATGGATGGGCACCTCGAAGGCAGGCGGTGCACCATAGAGAGCTAGGTCAGCTTGTGTCTGGATAACTTTAAGCCCAGGTGCAGCAACAGGAGTATCCATCTAGTCTCGCCCTCGATACATGAGCGCAGTGATTTGCTCGGAAATCAGCCCCATCAAGAACACCATGACACTACCGGTATAAAGCAGTGCACTCATGTTCGTGAAACGTCCTTGGCTCCACCACGTCCAGCCATACCATGTCGTTGCCATCAGGAACATGCCCAATGCAACCGGAGCAAATATCTTCAATGGGGAGAACAACGTTCCAATCTTGAAAATGATCAGCACAAAACGGGAACCATCGCGCCATATACGAATATGACTCTTGCCTATGCGCCTGGCGGCATGGATAGGTACATAAGCGACAGAGTAGCCGGCACGAAAAAAAGCCATAGTGCTGGTTGTCGGGTAGGAGAACCCATTGGGTAGCAAGTAGAGAAACTCGCGAAATTTGTCAGCCCTCACGGCCCGAAAGCCGGAAGTCAGGTCTTCCACCCCATGCCCCGTCATCCAGCTTGCGAGGCGGTTGTAAAGGCCATTGGCAAGCCCCCGCCCCATACTGGCTTGTGATCCCTTCTGACGCGCCCCGACCACCATGTCGTGGCCCTGCTCGATCAAGGCCAGCAAGCGGGGAATATCAGCCGGGTCATGCTGACCATCGGCGTCCATAAATACGATTATCTCACCACTGGCAGCACGAGCACCGGTCTTGATCGCCGCCCCATTGCCCTTGCTGTAAGGGTGATGGACAACCTTGACTCCTGCAGCCTCGGACACCTCTGCCGTATTGTCGGTAGAGCCGTCGTTGACCACAATTACCTCAGCATCCGGGTAATGCTGGCGGATGCCGACAACTGTTGCACCAATGGCGGCAGACTCGTTCTTGGCAGGGAGGATGATGCTGATATTCATGGGGTTTCCGGGGCAGTCTTCAGGGATTTTATAGCCTCGTTCAAGGCACGTTGCAGATGGGCTATATCTTGCTCGTAAGACAAGCGTGAACGCTTCAGCTTGCGTGGATCCTGCTGGTCCAAAACCTGAGTAGCTTGCTCCAGCAAGGCCAATGCTTCTTTTGGATATCCGGCAGTAGCCATTTCCGCCACCATGGTAAACGCGGCATCTGCTTCCTGATAGAGACTCATCGCCAAACTGTAATACTCATACGCCCGAGTGGAGTTATCCAAGCTCAGGTAGAGCTGGGCACGCAAGTAAGCTACCAGACGAACGAACAAGGGGAACTGATTGTAAACAGGACTGCTATCCATTGCTTCCAACAAAACAAGGGTATAGCCGATGTACTCAGGTGAGTCACGTTCAATAACTCGCTCAACGATAGTCCGCACCCCTTTTACAGTTTGCGCGTCGAACTGCTGCATCTTGAGGCGCTCACCGGCCTGAATAAAGTCCTGCTCTATTGCCACACCAGTATATATTCTCTGCAATAGCAAGCGGGCTGTCAGCAGGGAGCTATGAGGTAACCGCTCACTTCCTGCCAGCAGATACTCGTTAGCCTTCTCATACTGCCCATTATTAATATAGAAGGTCGCCATAGCGTTGATCGCACGTGGCGAATCAATCGCTGACTGTACCCAATATAACTCCAGCTTATCGTTATCGCTCCAGAGCGATGCACGCAGCCAAGTCATGCCAGCCAAAATACCAAGCACGACAACAGCAACGAAAGGAAGCAATTTAAAGCGGCAACTCAGGATGACGCAGCAATAGGCCAACGGTAAAAATAGGAACAGCGCGGCCAGATAATTACGGTGTTCAAAATACAGCTCCAACCCAACAACAGTGGACTCCATCAGATGAGCCGCAAAGAAGAACAGAACGGCCAGACTGATCAGCGGGGCCTTTTTACGCAAAACAAAAGCCAACACCACGAGCAAAAACAAAAACGCAATAGCAAACAATGTACTTACCGGCTCAAAAAAACCTTTAGAAACAACATAGCCATCCTGAAACAGCCCATTCCCCTCAATTCTTGGCACAAAAATATGAAGCAGGTACTCACAGACAATTCGCGCCTCGGTCAACAGGCGTTCAGGCTGATTGAAATTACGAGTCGGCCAAGGAGTGTCGGAAAAATCGATATAACGGGCCAGCAGAGTGACGACAACGAGGGAAGGGAACCATAGAAACGCTGCTCGCCACTGCCAGTCAGGCTTGCCATTTGCAGGTAAACAGAACTCGATAACCAGAATAAGCAACGGCAACAATGCACCGTTTTCTTTACTGAAGGTAGCCAGAAGCGTCCCCGCGCCAATCGCAAGGCTCATCAATAGATAGGCACGCCTAGGTTGCGTTGCCAATCGCAAACGCGCTTGCAGGTATAGGACAATTCCCGCCAGAGAGAACAGGGTAGCCAATTGCGCCATACGCTGCACCACATACAGGGTTGTAGACACCATATAGGGGTGCAGCAGCCAGAAAGCGCAGGCCAGCACGGCAATCCATTGTGCCTGGCTTTCACTGACTGACTTGAGGTTGCGCATCAGCGCCAACACTGCCCAGCACAGCAGCAAGCCACAGAGGAGATGAATCAGCAGATTGGTTTTCTTGAACCAAGGTGCATGACTGGGCCACGTGTTGTCATCCAGTAAAAAGCTGGCAAGCGCTAGAGGACGGCCAGAGGGACCGGACCAACCACTAAATACAAAGGCCCGAAAGGTTTCCCAGTCGGTCACACCACCGAGATAGCCCATAGCATCCAGATTAGGCCAATCATCGAATAAGAAACCACCACTCAAACCAGGCCAATAGACAGACAAGGTGCTTAACAACACGACAAACAACAAAAAAAATGGCCGAGCCATAAATATATTCTTCATACAAATAAAAAAGGCGATGCTTATAAATAAGCATCGCCCGCCCAAACCTACGCTATTAACGGCAGTTCGAGGGAATGAACTTGGGGTCGATAGGGCTAGAACCACCAGCCTTGCATTTCCAAGAAATACCACCCGCATGAGTAGCAGGGCTCAGTTGCAGCGTAGCACTATCTACCTTGGCATTGTAGGCAATGGTGATCAGGCCGTTTGTAACGTTAACACTAGTAACGGCATTGCCCGTGATTGAAGTATCAGTAGCCAGCCCAGCAGAAGTGTTGTTCCCTGGAAGGCGGTTGTTGGTAGATATGAACTCGGCTACCGAAGCTTTGGCTCCACCGGCCAGGCTCAGACCTTCAGAAACGTGCGAACGCTTGGTGTAATCCTGGTAAGCAGGCAGCGCGATAGCAGCCAGAATACCAATGATCGCAACCACGATCATCAGTTCGATAAGGGTGAACCCCTTTTGCATTTGAGCTTTCATTCGTTAACTCTCCTAAAAATGGACAGGTCCAGCGACCTGAACACGGCAATGCACTCAGCATGCCAAGTCTTCACATCAGCCAAACCTGGCCGTTCAGGCAACCCTCTCACACCAAGCGACAACACACCTGATCACTAACTGACTTTTTTTGTCACCTTACAAAACGCGGTTTGGCAGGTACCGACATCTGAGCTATAAGGCAGGCATTGAGTGTGGAGCCTCCCCGATGAACGACAGCGTATCCCTTTCTGGTATTGCACGGCAGTTAGCAGAAACCGGGCTTATGGACGAAAAAGCCGCCCAGCAAGCTCAGCAGCAGGCGCAACGTAACAAGCTGCCGTTGGTGACCTACCTTGTGCAAAACAAACTGGTAAAGAGCCGTGCGCTGGCCGAGCTGGCCGCCGAGCAATTCGGCGTGGCTTTTTTCGACCTAAACACTATCGACAAGGAAGGCCAGCCCAGGGATCTGGTCAGCGAAAAATTGGTGCGACAACATCGCGTGTTGCCGCTCTGGCGCCGTGGAAACAAGCTGTTCGTGGCACTTTCAGACCCCACCAACCATCAAGCCGTTACTGATGTACAGTTCAGCACCGGACTGAATACAGAAGCGATTTTGGTCGAAGATGACAAGCTCGGCGATGCCATCGACAAGTTCTTCGACTCAGCCAATAGCGGCATGGAAGATCTTGCAGATGTCGATCTCGACGGCCTGGATGTTCAGGCGGTAGACGATGACAAGCAGGTAAATGATGGCAATGCCGATGCCGACGACGCACCGGTAGTACGCTTCGTAAACAAGATGCTGCTGGACGCCATTAAAGGCGGCTCATCGGACCTGCATTTCGAGCCCTATGAAAAAGCCTATCGAGTGCGCTTCCGTACAGACGGAATGCTGCATGAGGTGGCTCGCCCCCCCATTCAGCTTGCTCCACGCATCTCTGCCCGCCTGAAGGTAATGGCCGCGCTGGATATTTCCGAGCGGCGCAAACCGCAGGACGGCCGAATCAAGATGAAGATCTCGAAGACAAAGGCCATCGATTTTCGCGTCAACACCCTACCTACCCTGTGGGGCGAGAAGATCGTGATGCGGATTCTCGACCCGACCAGCGCGCAAATGGGTATCGATGCGCTGGGCTACGAGGAAGAGCAGAAGGAACTTTATCTCAGCGCTCTTAAACAACCTCAGGGCATGATCCTAGTCACTGGCCCCACTGGCTCAGGCAAGACTGTATCGCTCTACACCGGCCTCAATATCCTCAATACACCTGATGTGAATATCTCCACCGCCGAAGACCCGGTGGAAATCAACCTGGAAGGCATCAACCAGGTCAACGTCAACCCCAGGCAAGGCATGGATTTCACCCAGGCGCTGCGCGCCTTCCTGCGTCAGGACCCGGATATCATCATGGTCGGTGAGATCCGCGATCTGGATACCGCCTCCATCGCCGTCAAGGCCGCGCAGACAGGACACATGGTGATGTCCACCCTGCACACCAACAGCGCCGCTGAAACCTTGACCCGCTTGCGCAATATGGGTGTGCCATCGTTCAACATCGCCACTTCGGTCAACCTGATCATTGCCCAGCGCCTGGCGCGCAAGCTGTGCAACAGCTGCAAGAAGGAAGTGGACGTACCCCGCGAAACCCTGCTGGCCGAAGGCTTCCCTGAAGACAAGATCGGCAGCTTCAAGATTTATGGCCCGATCGGCTGTGACAACTGCAAGGGTGGTTACAAGGGCCGTGTCGGTATTTATGAAGTGGTTAAAAACACGCCCAACCTGCAGCGGATTATCATGGAGGAAGGCAACTCCATAGACATTGCCACACAGATGCGCAAAGACGGCTTTAATGACTTACGCACCTCCGCTTTGCTCAAGGCCATGCAAGGGGTTACCAGCCTTGAGGAAGTCAACCGCGTGACCAAGGATTAACCATGGCAGCAAAAGCTCTGAAAACCAGTGTGTTTACCTGGGAAGGCAAGAACAAAAGTGGCGCCGTCGTCAAAGGAGAGATCAGCGGCCAAAATCCATCCCTGGTTAAGGCTCACCTTAGAAAACAAGGCATCAACCCGACCAAGGTACGTAAGAAGTCGAGCATCTCGCTTGGCGGGGCCGGCAAAAAGATCAAGCCGATGGACATCGCCCTGTTTACCCGGCAGATGGCGACCATGATGAAGGCGGGTGTACCACTGCTGCAGTCCTTCGACATTATTGCTGAAGGTTTTGACAACCCCAACATGCGCAAACTGGTCGACGAAGTGAAGCAAGAAGTGGCTGCTGGTAACAGCTTTGCGGCTTCGCTGCGCAAGAAGCCGCAATACTTCGATGAACTGTATTGCAACCTGGTGGAGTCGGGCGAACAGGCCGGTGCGCTGGAAAACCTGCTGGACCGGATCGCCACCTATAAGGAAAAAACCGAAGCGCTCAAAGCCAAGATCAAGAAAGCGATGAACTACCCAATCGCGGTGGTCGTTGTCGCAATTATAGTTTCTGCCATTTTGCTGATCAAAGTAGTGCCACAGTTCGAAGAAGTATTTGCCAACTTTGGTGCTGAACTACCTGCCTTTACGCTGATGGTAATAGGCCTATCGCAATTTCTTCAGGAGTGGTGGTTCATTTTTCTGATTGCAATCATCGCCGCTGCCTTTGCATTCAAAGAAGCGATGAAGCGCTCGCAGAAACTGCGCGACTCGGTTGACCGTGGCGTACTGAAACTGCCAATCATCGGAGACATTCTGTACAAATCTGCGGTAGCCCGCTTCGCACGCACACTATCAACGACTTTTGCCGCTGGCGTGCCTCTGGTCGATGCGCTGGACTCGGTCTCCGGCGCCACCGGTAATGTGGTGTTCAAGAATGCGACCAACAAGATCAAGGCCGATGTCTCGACTGGCATGCAGCTAAACTTCTCGATGCGCACCACCGGCACCTTCCCCTCCATGGCCGTGCAAATGACCGCTATCGGCGAAGAGTCTGGCTCGCTGGATGAGATGCTTGATAAGGTGGCGAGCTTCTATGAGGCAGAAGTAGACAACATGGTCGACGGCCTCACCAGCCTGATGGAGCCCATCATCATGTCCGTGCTGGGCGTACTGGTTGGCGGCCTGATCATCGCCATGTACCTACCGATTTTCCAGCTGGGCTCCGTGGTCTAAATGCTCGTGATCGATTTTCTGGCCAGCCATGTGCTGGCCTTTGTTTTGTGTGCTCTGCTACTGGGCCTGCTGGTCGGCAGCTTCCTCAATGTAGTGATCTATCGCCTACCACTGATGCTCCAGCGCGACTGGCAGAGCCAGGCGCGCGAGGTGCTTGAGCTGCCGGCAGCGCCCGCGGAAAAAACCTTCAATCTGATCCTCCCCAACTCCTCATGCCCGCAATGCGGCCACGAGATACGCCCCTGGGAGAATATCCCGGTCATAAGCTACCTGTTCCTGCGCGGCAAGTGCTCGAACTGCAAGACGCCGATCAGCAAGCGCTATCCCTTGGTAGAGCTTGCCTGCGGCCTGCTTTCCGGCTACGTAGCCTGGCATTTCGGTTTTACCTGGCAGGCCGGGGCGATGCTGGTGCTGGCCTGGGGGCTGCTGGCGATGAGTCTGATCGATGCCGATCACCAGATTTTGCCGGACGTACTGGTGCTGCCGCTGCTGTGGCTGGGCTTGATCGTCAATTACTTCGGGCTGTTCACCAGCCTGGAAGACGCGCTGTGGGGGGCGATTGCCGGTTATATGAGCCTATGGTCGGTGTACTGGCTGTTCAAGCTGATCACCGGCAAGGAAGGCATGGGTTATGGTGACTTCAAGCTGCTGGCCATGCTCGGCGCCTGGGGTGGCTGGCAAATACTGCCGCTGACCATCCTGCTGTCGTCGTTGGTCGGGGCTGTACTGGGAATTATCATGCTGCGCCTGCGCGGCAGTGATTCCGGCACGCCGATTCCCTTCGGACCTTATCTGGCGATTGCCGGCTGGATCGCGCTGCTCTGGGGCGATGTGATTACCGGTAGTTATCTGAAGTTCGCTGGGTTCTGACGCACAGCGGCGCGCCGTCTCGCGTGTTCGCGACGGGACGCCGCTCCTACAGCCTATAACCCGGGGATTGCCGATAAATCTCCCCGGATTGCATCCGGGCTACCCGCTGGCTGAAGTCGTCCACGTTGTACGAGCGCCGCCCCGGCGCGAAGCTTTTCGCCTCAGCGCTGCCTTAGAACCATTCGCCGCGGGGCGCGACTCCTACAAGGGGGCGGGGCGCATCGTGTTCGCATCACATCGAAATCCCCCCTACAATCGCGCCCTTGAGCAATAACGAGGCTGCACTGGCGTGACGAAACCCTGGATACTCGGCCTGACCGGCGGCATCGGCAGCGGCAAGAGCGCGGTGGCGCAAGGCTTTATCGAGCGTGGCGTGCATGTGGTCGATGCCGATCATGCGGCGCGCTGGGTGGTGGAGCCGGGCCGGCCGGCGCTGACGAAGATCGTCGAGCATTTCGGTAAGAGCGTACTGCAAGCCAATGGCGAGCTGGACCGCGCCGCGCTGCGCAAGCTGATCTTCACCGATCCCGAACAGCGTCGCTGGCTGGAAAGCCTGCTGCATCCGCTGATCGGACAGGAGATCGCACAGGTGCTCGCAAAGGCCGAGTCGCCTTACGCCATTCTGGTTTCGCCACTGCTGGTCGAGTCCGGCCAGCGACAGATGACCCAACGCGTACTGGTGGTCGATACCCCCGCCGAGTTGCAGATCCAGCGGACCATTGCGCGCGACCAGAGCTCGGAAGAACAGGTTCGCGCCATCATGCAGGCACAGGCCAGCCGCGAAGAGCGCTTGCGTCATGCCCATGACGTCCTGGTCAATGACCGAGACATGGCCTGGCTCGACGCGGAGGTCGAGCGCCTGCACAACTTTTACCTGACCCTGCGCGGAGGCCAGCCATGACCACGACCGTTCAATGCCCCACCTGTGGCGCACCCGTCGAGTGGAAAACCGAAAACCTCTATCGCCCGTTCTGCAGTGATCGTTGCAAGCTGATCGACCTGGGCGCCTGGGCTGCCGAGGAGCATGCGATTCCAGGCAACGATCTGGAAGACGAGATGTTCAGCGGCGATCTGCCGACGCGGCCGCATTGACCCATATCGCCCTGTAGGAGCCCCGCCCCCGGGGCGAAGCTTTTGGTCTTAGCGTCGCCTCGCTCGACCATTCGCCGCGGGGCGCGGCTCCTACATAAGCAGAATCGGGAGCGTCAGGGGCGCATAAAGGCGTAGTCGCGGTCATCATCAAGGTTGTCGGCGAGAAACTGCAGCTCGTGAGCCAGCTCCTGGGCGTCACGTAGCGCCTTGCTCTGCTGCACCACCTCCGACAGTAGCGCACGCAGTGCCATCACAGGTTCGTAGCCCTGAGCTTCGGCGTCATGCAAATCGCTCCGGATGGCCTCTCTGGCCCAGCTGTGAATACTCATGTTCGAGTCCTCGGAAGAGTTTTGCACAGCATGGAGGCAGGCCCATTCCTGACATTGATCGGGATCAATCCTGCCAGCGGCATTCAATCGGCCAATACGGCGCCATTCACTCGCTGCGATCGTTTTCCTTCCAGGGCGCCTGCAGGTAGCGACTGCGGTTGAAGGTTTCCAGCCAGTCCGGGTAGAACACCACCAGTGCCGTGACGATGGTGCCGTTGATAAAGGCCTCGGGAAATGCCACCAGCCACAGGTAGCCGGCGAAGTCGTCCAGCCAGGGCGGCATCGGGAACAGTCCATCCATCCACAACAAGGCGAGGCCGCCGAGCAGGGTCATCAGCGTCGCCAGCGCAGCCGGGAAGAAGCCACAGAAGAAGATGTAGACGAACAGGTTGCGCGGCTGCGCGCGCTCGACACGGATGGCGCACAGCTCGGTGATCAGCACCGGGATCAGTACCAGCAGCACACCATTGATGCCGAGCGAGGCCAGATCCATGCGCCCGACAGCCAACAGACCAAGCTGCGCCACCAAGCCGGCGAGCACGGCCAGCGGCCAGTCGAGCAGCAGGGTTACCGCGGTCATGCCGAGGAAGTGGTAGGACAGCCCGGAGTCGAAATCGCGGCGCACCAGCCAGAGCAGAAACAGCGCGAGCATGGTGCCGAACAGCAGATGCTGGCGGCGCAGGTCGCTGAACAATTCGACCCAGGGTGCGCGAGCGACCGCCCAGAGCAGTGCCAGCCCATAGATCAGCCAGCCACCCAACAAGGTAGAGAACGCCAGTAGATTGGAAGCGATCATGCGTGCACCCGTTATTCACTCCTAGCCATGCCAAGCAGTCTACACCGGCACTCGGGGTAAGTTTGACGACAGAGCCCAGGAGAGGCGCTGCCGCACCATTGATCAATGACATTCAGAACCCGAGGGGAATCCAGACTTCGCGCGAGGCCGAGCGCCATAGCCTGCAAACGCTCATTAGCAGCACTGGCAAGCAGGTCAGCGCTACGGCTAAGCTTTGCCCATGGACGACTCCGATTACCTGCGCCTGCTGACGCACCAGGCCGAGCAGGCCAACGCTTTTCTCTCCAACGCCAAGAAATGGGAGCGCGAGCGCTGGGTCTGCCAGCGCCTGCTGCAGGCGCTGAACGTGCGTCATCACAACGACGACTTCATGCCCAGCGGCCAGGAGCCCCCGGACGTGCTGTTTCGCGACGCCAATTTCGAAGTGTTCTTCGTGCTCGATGAAGGACGGCGCCTCAATGATGAGTGGCGCGCCGAGCTCGAACGACGCCGTAGCGCCTTTTCCCTGAGCCAGCTGGTGCGCCGCGAAGCGCGCCCTAAGCGCATTGCGGCCAGCGAGATGCAGGCGCGACTGGCGCCCACCTTGCGCAAGAAGGCGCATAACTACCGCGAGCGTGGCATCGACCTGGGCGAGCTCGACCTGGTCGCCTTCGTCAGCCTCAAGCGCGCCGTGCTGGACTGCAACAGCCACTTTCCACCGCCGACCGAATATCTGCGTCAGGGCTGGCGCTCGTTGTCGCTGGTCGGCCCGCGCTTCGCCCGCGTGCTGTTCGCCCACCCGGACGCGCCGGATTTTCTGCGACAGAACCTTGGGCGCAGTCTGCTGTTCGACATTGGTATCGGCCTGTGAGCCCGTTACAGGAACTGCTGGCCGAGGTACCACAGGTCGGCCGGGTGCGCTGGATAGGCATTCGTCCCAAAGCTCGCGAAGCCATGCTCGAAGTCGAAGCCGTGGAAGCCCGACGCGAAGCTGGCCTGACCGGTGATCACAGCCGCCCGGGGCCACGCAATGCGCGGCAGGTCACGCTGATTCAATGGGAGCACCTTGCCGTGGTCGCGGCCCTGCTCGGCCGCGATGCGCCCATGCAGCCGAGCGAGCTGCGGCGCAACATTGCGATCGCCGGCATCAACCTGTTCAGCCTGAAAGGCAGGCGCTTTCGCATTGGCCAGGCGCTGCTGGAGACCACCGGCTGGTGCCAGCCCTGCGCGCGCCTGGAAGAGCGCCTTGGCCGCGGCACCTTCCAGGCCATGCGTGGCCACGGAGGCATAACGGCCAGAGTGATCGAGGGCGGCATCATCCGCCTGGACGATACCCTGAGCGTGGAAGCCATCAGCGCAATATCTGACCCACAGGACAACGACGCTCGCCAAGGCTGGCGGGCACGCCTACAATAGGCGCATTCAAGCAGAGGCCCGCCCATGACCAGCCGCCTGAGCCCCGAAGACCAGCAGAAAGTCGATCAATACCTGAGCGCCCCGCAGCATCAGGTCGAACGCCAGCCGTTTCGCGTCTGGCGCCTGCTCACCGTGGTGCTGGTCGTCGTCATCGGCCTGGGCCTGCTCAGCCGTTTTCTGAGTCGATTGGTGCTATGAGCTGCCTTGCGCTCGCCCTCTCGCACTCACACCGCCTTTTTCAAAGCCTTGTGAGCATTTCCCATGTCCCATCGCATCGTGATTGTCGGCGGCGGCGCCGGCGGTTTGGAGCTGGCCACCCGCCTTGGTAGAAAACTGGGCAAGAGCGGCGCAGCCCGGATCATCCTGGTCGACGCCAACCTCACCCATATCTGGAAGCCTCTGCTGCATGAAGTGGCGGCTGGCTCGCTGAACTCCTCGGAAGACGAACTGAACTACGTGGCCCAAGCCAAGTGGAATCATTTCGAGTTTCAGCTCGGACGCATGTCCGGCCTCGACCGCGCAAGCAAGAGCATTATCCTGGCGCCCACGCTCGATGACGACGGTCAGGTGCTGATGCCTGAACGCCGCATCGCCTACGACAGCCTGGTGATCGCCGTTGGCAGCACCACCAATGACTTCGGCACGCCTGGCGCGGCCGAGCACTGCATTTTCCTCGACACCCGGGCTCAGGCCGAGCGCTTTCACCGGCGCATGCTCAGCCATTATCTGCGCGCGCACGCCAACGAGGGTGAAGCCGGCGGCCAGATCGATATTGCCATCGTCGGTGCGGGAGCGACCGGGGTCGAGCTGGCAGCCGAACTGCACCACGCTGCCAAGCAGCTGGCAGCCTATGGTCTCAATCGTATTCGCCCAGAAGACATGCGCATCACGCTGATCGAGGCGGGCCCACGCGTATTGCCCGCCCTGCCCGAGCGCATCGCCCGCCCCGTACACCAGACTCTGGAGAAGCTCGGCGTTACGGTATTGACCGGCGCGGCGGTCAGCGAAGTGACGGCAGAAGGATTGAAGACCGCCGATGGCAACTTCATTCCCGCCAGCCTGAAAGTCTGGGCGGCCGGCATTCGAGCGCCCGGCTTCCTCAAGGATCTCGACGGACTGGAAAGCAACCGCATCAACCAGCTGCAGGTACGCCCGACGCTGCAGACGACACTGGACGACGACGTGTTCGCCTTCGGTGATTGCGCGGCCTGCCCGCAGCCGGGCAACGATGGCCGCAACGTACCGCCGCGTGCCCAGGCGGCGCACCAGCAGGCATCGCTGCTGGCCAAATCGCTGCGCTTGAAGATCAGCGGTCAGTCGCTGCCGGAGTATCGCTATCGCGACTACGGCTCACTGATCTCGCTGTCGAGCTTCTCGGCGGTGGGCAATCTGATGGGCAATCTGACCGGCAGCGTGATGCTCGAGGGCTGGCTGGCGCGAGTGTTCTACGTCTCGCTCTACCGCATGCACCAGATGGCGCTATACGGCACCCTGCGCACGCTGCTGCTGATGCTCAGCGACCGCATCGGGCGCAGTACCGAGCCGCGCCTGAAGCTGCACTGACAGTCTCGTAGGGTGGGCTTTAGCCCACGCCCACCGCCGCTGGTGGGCTAAAGCCCACCCTACGAGCTGAAGCGCCCGCACGGAGAATGTTGGAATTGCCGCTGCAGACAGCCGGTTGCCCGTGGTGCGCATGGCGCACCTAGTCCGTAGCCCGGATGCAAAGCCGATACACAGAAACGAAAAAGCCCGCACTAGGCGGGCTTCGTCGTTGTGGTGGTGGGTCGTGTAGGATTCGAACCTACGACCAATTGGTTAAAAGCCAACTGCTCTACCAACTGAGCTAACGACCCAAATATGGTCGGGGTAGGGGGATTCGAACTCCCGACATCTTGCTCCCAAAGCAAGCGCGCTACCGGACTGCGCTATACCCCGTTAGGAAGTTGGCTCCGCGACCTGGACTCGAACCAGGGACCCAATGATTAACAGTCATTTGCTCTACCGACTGAGCTATCGCGGAACTTCGGTCTTCCATCTCTGCCGCGTTTCAGCTTTTGCTTTACCGCTTCAGAGGCGCGCCATTTTACGTAGCAAAAACTCCCTGTCAACCCCTGCAAACTGCTTTTACGACAATGCTTTGCGGCGCGAGCATGAACTACTATATGTTTCATTGAACTGCGGCAGCGTGCAGGACGCGCCAGCCGACGACGCCAGCCAGGACAGTCCATGAGCAACCAGGACAAGCCCCCCGTTCATCCCAAGGTGGTCAGCCTCGCCAGCCGCGGCATCCAGCCGCGCTTCAGCGATCTGGTGCAGGCCTGCCGCAAGCTGGTGATGAACCGCCTGGCGGAACACCTGAGCGGTGTGTTCGGCCAGGTCGACGACACCCTGTTCGAGTGCGCGGAAAAAGCCGAGAACAACAAGGTGCAGACCCTGTTCTTCGACAGCATGCGCGAAATCCGTCGGCAGCGACCGCAGATCGAGCGCAGTTACCACCAGACCATCGCCAACAACTTTTCCGACTTCCTCGACGGCAAGCTGCAGAATGAGACGCAGGCGGAACTGGATCCCGAGCAGCTGGCACTGGTGCAGAACGAGGATTACGAGGAGACCCTGCAGGTCACCAACATGGTCAGCCGGGTTAAGGCGCGCTGCACCCAGCCCCTGTTTGCGCTGGATCAGCGCCTGGCGCTGCTCAACAACGGCCAGAAGCTCGGCGAGGACAGCAACCCCTTCGGCCCGCAAGCCATCGCCCAGGCGTTTCGCGAAGCGTTGGCGCCCTGCCCTTTCCCGCTGCAGATCAAGACCATCCTCTACATGCTCTTCGACAAGCATGTGATGCAGAGCCTCGATTCGCTCTATGGCGCGCTCAACCAGCGCCTGATCGATGCCGGCGTGTTGCCCAATCTCAAGTACAACGCGCAGATCAATCCGAGCGTGAGCCGCCCCGCAGCCGCCAAGCCAGAGCAACCGGCGAACAAGCCGCCAGCTACGGGCACGCCCACGACCAACGCAGGCCCTGCACTGCTCGACCTGGACCTCAGCGCACCGCCCCCGAGCGATCCGGGCGCGCTGTTCAGCGGCCTGTCCAACCTGCTCGACGAGCATCGCCACAGTCACCCGGATGCCCCGCTGCTCGGTGGCACACGC
Organism: Pseudomonadota bacterium; assembly: GCA_023431055.1. GTDB lineage: Bacteria > Pseudomonadota > Gammaproteobacteria > Pseudomonadales > Pseudomonadaceae > Aquipseudomonas. The sequence continues at coordinate 20,665 of JAEYXX010000143.1, read as the reverse complement.
AGCATCGTCAGTTTCTCGCCACGCCAGGCCAGCCGCACCTACAGCGCCAGCGAACTGCTCGCCGCGCTCAACCGCATGCAGCAGCAATCCGCCCACGAGCTGGCTCAGCGCCTGCACAAGCCACAGCCGGTCGAAGGCCTCAAGGCCGACCTGCAACAGCAGCTGGAGTCGCACAGCAGCCTGCCGGGCGACAGCAAGGTGGCCGATCAGGAAGCCGACGTGATCGACCTGGTCGGCATGCTGTTCGACTTCATTCTTGACGACGAGAACCTGCCGGACGCCTGCAAGACCGCGCTCTCGCATCTGCACACGCCCTATCTGAAGATCGCTCTGCTGGACAAGGCCCTGTTCACCCAGCACCACCACCCAGCCAGACGCCTGCTCAACGCAATGGCCCAAGCGGGCGTGCTGTATGGCAACGAAGGGGACGAACGCGGCCTGCTGGCCAAGATGCATTGGGTGGTCGAGCGGGTAATCCACGGTTTCAATGGTGATCTGGGGCTGTTCGACAGCCTGATCGAAGAGTTCAACGAGTACGTCGTCACCCTGCGCCACAAGGTCGAGCTGCGCGAGCGCCGCGCGGTCGAAGCGGCCAAGGGTCGGGATCGCCTGCTCGGCGCGCGCGAGCAGGCACTGGACGTGATTCAGGGTTGCGTGGGCCAGCGCGACCTGCCGGCGATCATCCGCAACTTCCTCGAGCTGACCTGGGCCGACGTACTGGTTTTCGTGCTGCTGCGCCATGGCGAGCAGAGCGCGGAATGGCAGCGGGCCTGCGAGGTGGCCGAGCAGCTGGCCTGGAGTGGCACCCCGCTTAGTGACGACGACAAGCAGCGCCTGCAGGAAATGCGCGTACCCATGCTCAGCGACCTGCGCAAGGGCCTGGAACTGCTCGGCGGCTACCACGAAGACGGCATCCGCCGCCTGCTGCAGGACCTGGTGGCCTGCCAGCACGCGGTGCAGGCCAAACAGCCGCAACTGGCGGCACAACTCAAGCCCAACCTGCCGGAAAGCCCGCTGGGCGCCATGCTCGGCGAGGATGCCGACCTGGCTCGCCAGGCGCCCTCACGCAGCAAGCTCTCGCCCCGAGCACAAGCACTGACCAAGGAGCTGGCCAACGTCGAGTTCGGCACCTGGTTCGAGTTCGTCGAAGGCAACAGGAGTCGCGTGCTCAAGCTTTCCTGGTTCAGCCCGACCACACATAACTACATGTTCGTCGACAACAGTGGCCAGCGCGTGGCGATCAAGCCGCTGACCCTGCTGGCCAGCGAAATGGAACAGGGCCTGGCCCGCATCGTCACCCCCGAACGCGCGCCCCCGCTGGTGGATCGCGCGCTGACTGCCATCTATCGCGTGCTGCAGCGTTTCACCGGACGCACAGCCGAACCCCGCTGAGGAATATCCATGGAAGAGCGTCGCCAACACAGCCGCCATGGCACCGAAATGCAGCTGGAGGTCTTCGACCTGAACAGCGGCCAGCGCCTGGGCCGCATCGTCGACCTGTCCGCCGATGGTTTCATGCTGTTCAGCGATACGCCGCATACCGCCGACGCCGTACTGGAATGCCGCCTGGTCTGCACCTCGAGCGCCACCGAGGTACAGGAAGTACGCCTGGGTGCCGATTGCCTGTGGAGTCGCCCCGGGGCTGATGGCCAGCATTGCTGGGCAGGTTTTCATATCATCGATCTGGCCGAGGACCAGGCCAAGGCACTGGAAAGCCTGCTGGCCAGGCTTTAATGCGGCAGAATGCAATAAACAGCCTAGCGTAGGAGCCCCGCCCTTGGGGCGAAGCACTTTGGGTACGAGTCGCACCCATTCTCGGCGAGGCGCCGCTCTTACAGATATCCCGCGATCCTAATGAAAAACGGAGCCCTGAGGCTCCGTTTTTCATCTGATTGACGCTTACTGCGCCAGCTTCTTGTAACGCACGCGGTGCGGCTGCGCAGCGGCATCGCCCAGGCGCTTCTTACGGTCGGCTTCGAACTCGGTGTAGTTGCCTTCGAAGAAGTTGACCTTGCCGTCGTCCTCGTAGGAGAGGATGTGCGTGGCGATACGGTCGAGGAACCAGCGGTCGTGGGAGATCACGATGGCCGCGCCGGGGAAGTCCAGCAGCGCTTCTTCCAGCGCACGCAGGGTTTCCACGTCGAGGTCGTTGGACGGTTCGTCGAGCAGCAGCACGTTGCCGCCCTGCTTGAGGGTCAGCGCCATGTGCAGGCGACCGCGCTCACCACCGGAGAGGTCCTTGACGAACTTCTGCTGGTCGGCGCCCTTGAAGTTGAAGCGCCCGACGTAACCACGCGACGGTACCTCGTAGTTGCCCACCTTGATCATGTCGAAGCCGTCGGAAATCTGCTCCCACACGGTCTTGCTGCCGTCTAGCATGTCGCGGCTCTGCTCAACGCTGGCGATCTGCACGGTTTCGCCTATCTCGATGGTGCCGGAATCCGGCTGCTCCTTGCCGGTGATCATGCGCAGCAGGGTCGATTTACCCGCACCGTTGCCGCCGATCACGCCGACAATGGCGCCTTTCGGGATGCTGAAGGACAGATCGTCGATCAGCACGCGGTCGCCGAAGGACTTTGACACGTTGTGGAAGTCGATGACCTTGTCGCCCAGGCGCGGGCCGGCCGGGATGTAGATCTCGTTGGTCTCGCTGCGCTTCTGGAATTCCTGCGACTGCATTTCCTCGAAGCGTTGCAGGCGCGCCTTGGATTTGGCCTGACGCGCCTTGGCGCCCTGGCGTACCCACTCCAGCTCGGCCTTCATGGCCTTGGCGTGCGACGCCTCGGCCTTGGCTTCCTGGGCCAGGCGGTTGGCCTTCGATTCCAGCCAGCCGGAGTAGTTGCCCTCGTAAGGGATGCCGTGGCCACGGTCGAGCTCGAGAATCCAGCCGGCGACGTTGTCGAGGAAGTAACGGTCGTGAGTAATGGCTACCACGGTGCCGGGGAAGTCGTGCAGGAAGCGCTCGAGCCAGGCCACCGAATCGGCGTCCAGGTGGTTGGTCGGTTCGTCCAGCAGCAGCATGTCGGGCGCCGACAGCAGCAGGCGGCACAGCGCCACGCGGCGCTTCTCACCACCGGACAGGTGCTCGATCTTGGCGTCCCAGGCCGGCAGACGCAGAGCGTCGGCGGCGACTTCCAGCTGGCGCTCCAGGTTGTGGCCATCGGAGGCCTGCAGGATGGCTTCGAGCTTGGCCTGTTCGGCAGCCAGGGCATCGAAGTCGGCATCCGGTTCGGCGTAAGCGGCGTACACTTCATCGAGGCGGGCCTGGGCCTGCTTGATCTCGCCTACGGCCTCTTCGACGATGTCGCGCACCGTCTTGCTCGGGTCGAGCTGCGGCTCCTGCGGCAGGTAGCCGACCTTGATGCCCGGCATCGGACGGGCTTCGCCGTCGATCTCGGTGTCGACGCCGGCCATGATGCGCAGCAGGGTCGATTTACCGGCACCGTTGAGGCCCAGCACACCGATCTTGGCGCCTGGGAAGAACGACAGGGAAATGTCCTTGAGAATTTCACGCTTCGGCGGGACGACCTTGCTGACCCGATGCATGCTGTAGACGTACTGAGCCATGGAGAACCTGACTGGTGAGAATTGGGAGCTGGAAACGGCGCGCCATGCAGGTCGCGTGAAAACATGATGAATGCGTTGAGGGGCTATGTTCGCGTTAGCTGTTGTACACCCTGTAGGAGCGGATTTATCCGCGAAATTCGCGGCTGAAGCCGCTCCTACCGAAAAGCCAGGGTCGTTAACGTGCGCTAGCCATCAGTTTTCACACCACCTACGTGTACGCAATGTGCAGAGACCTTAGCCCCTGCCGGAGCGAACGCCAAGTACCGCGCGGACAGCTCACGCGCGCGGCGCAAAGCTACCGCAATGTACGAGGCAGGGCAAACCTACGCTCGTCGGCGCGGCTGGCACTTGGCCACGTTTGCAGGCATTCTACGCGGCTTGCGCGAGCACACGCGGGCTCGCACGTTTCACAGCTCAAGATAGCCCAGCACCAGCTGCAGGTTCACAGAACGTGTCGACTCCCTCATCCCTGCCTTCATCGTCCCCGGGCGAGTCGCGAACACCGAAGCGCCGTGTGGCGCTGAGGCGTGCACTGGTGGTGCTGGTGCTGGCGATCCTGGGATTGCTGGCCTGGCAACTGACGCAGGAATATCGCCAGTTGCTCGCTAGTCAGAAGCAGCTGAGCCTGAGTTACGCCAGCCAGCTGGCCAAGCATGTCAGCCTGAACATGCGCCTGAAAGCACAGGCCGGCCAGGCGATGTTGGAAAACAGCCCGGCGCGCGACGGCGACGGCAGCGCCCTGGTGGTGACGCTACGCGGTATTTTCCCGACGCTGGGCAGCGTCGCCTGGCTCGATGCCAACGGCCAGTTGCTGGCCGACAGCGCCAGCGAATCACGCGACCTCAGTTTCATTCGCAACCTGCAACAACGCAGCGGCTCGGCGCCCTATCACTTCGCCTTCAGCGCACAGGACGGCGGGGCGCTCTATTTGCTGCTACGCCAGCCCGACGACAGCCAGCGCGTGTTACGCATGCGCACCAGCGCCTTGCGTGGCTGGCTGCGCGAGCAGCATCAGAGCGAGTATCGATGGCTGCTGGAGGATCAGCAGAGCAAGCGCGTCATCGCCCGCGCCGATGACCTGCAACAGACTGAAGGCATCATCGCCCCGGTTACCGCAGCGGAGCAGGCCCAGAGCCTGGAGCTGATACCTCTGCCCGGCAGTGACTGGCAATTGCGCGCCCTGTTCGATGCCGATCGCGCCGGCAACGAACTGATGCCGACCCTGGCCGGAAAATTCCTGCTGTTTGCCCTGTGCAGCCTGCTCACCTTGCTGGCCCTGTACGGCCTGCAGCGTGAGCAACGCCGTCTGCAACGCCTGAACACCGAGTCGCGCCGCTCGCTGCGCCAGGCTGCCAGCGCACTGGCGGCCGTCGAAGAGCGCATTCTGGTGACCCAGGCCGACGGCAAGCTGCGCTACCTCAACCCGCAGGCCGAGGCCCTGTTCGGCCTCAGCAGCGAAGCGGCCTGGGACAGGTATCTGCTGGATCTGCTGCCCGACCTCGACCCACTGCTGCTCAACAGCCCGCAATTGGCCAGTGATCTGGGGCCGGAGTTGGTCAGGGTAGAGCGCGATGGCCGCGCGCGCCTGTTCGCCGTGACCCGCAGCGATATCAGCCACATCGGCCGCCAGGCCGGTTACGTCTGGGTACTGCGTGACGTGACCGATGAGCAGCAGGCCATGCGCGTATTGCAGGAAACCCGCCGGCGCTATCAGGACATCTTCGAAGGCACCGGCGTGGCGCTGTGCGTGCTCGATCTGTCCGGCGTGCGCAGCCTGCTGCTGCAGCACAAGCTGCGCGACGCGGCAGGCCTGCAGCGCTGGCTGCAGGCCGATGCCGAACACCATGAGTTGCTGGTCGAACAGTTGCGCATCACCGAGGCCAATCAGGTGGCGCTCAACCTGCTCGGGGTGAAGAGCACCGACCAGGCCTGGCAGCAGTTGATCGACAACGGCCCGGTGCAACCGGACGATCTGCGCTACCGCCTGGCCGTAGCCGTGCTCGAAGGCCCCAACCTGGTGGAGCTGGAGACCCAGTTGGTGACCGCGCAGGGCTTGCAGCGCCATGTCTGGCTGGTACTGCGCCTGCCGGAGACGATTCAGGACTATCAGGCCGTCACCCTGAGCATCAGCGACATCACCAGCCGCAAGCGCATCGAGCTGTCGCTGATCGAGCGCGAGCGCTTCTGGTCGGAGGTGGTACGCTCGGTACCCGATCTGCTTTATGTGCATGACATGCAGAACCGCCAGGTGCTGTTCAGCAACCACAGCCTTGGGCTGCAGCTGGGTTACAGCAAGGCCGAGCTGCGCGCCATGCGCGAAGATTTCTGGGTGCAGGTGCTGCACCCGGACGATGCCGAGTACTACTGGCGCATCCGCAACCTGCAGAAGGTGGTCGGCGACGGCCTGCTACTCGAGTCAGTGCTGCGCTGGCGCCACCGCAATGGCCAGTGGCACTGGTTCAGCATCCGCGAACAGGCCCTGGCACGCGATGATCGCGGCCGGGTCAGCCGCCTGATCGGCGTGGCCAAGGACATTACCGAACAGATCGAGCGCAACCAGTCGCTGCGTGACAGCGAGCAGCGCTATCGCCTGCTGGCCGAAAGCATCAGCGATGTGATCTTTTCCACCGACAGCGAGCTGAACCTCAATTACGTCAGCCCCTCGGTCGAGCCGGCACTGGGCTACTCCGTGAACTGGGTGATGGCCAACGGCTTCTACAGTATGGCGGCCAATCCGCAGCAACTGGATGGTCTCAACCTGCTGCTCGAACGCATCCGCGATGCCCTTGGCGAGCGCGACCGCCTCAATCGCCTGCGCGACGAACTGCCGGATCAGCTGTTCGTCTTCGACTGCCTGCGCGCCGATGGCCACAAGATCCCGGTGGAACTGCGCCTGGTGCTGATGTGGGATGAGAACGGTCGCTTCGAGGGCATCCTCGCTGTTGGCCGCGATATCAGCCAGCAACGCCGCGCGGAAAAAGACCTGCGCATGGCAGCCACGGTATTCGAGCACTCCACTGCCGCGATTCTGGTTACCGACCCGGCCGGCTACATCGTTCAGGTCAACAAGGCTTTCAGCCGTGTCAGTGGCTATTCGGCCGGCCAGGTCCTCGATCAGTTGCCCGGCATGCTCACCGCCGACCGTCAGCAGGCCACCCACATGCAGTACATCCTCGGCCAGCTCAACCAGCGCGGCAGCTGGGAGGGCGAGGTGTGGCTCAAGCGCAAGGGCGGCGAAAATTTCCCGGCCTGGGTCGGCATCACCGCGGTGCATGACGAGGAAGGCGACCTGGTCAGCTACGTGTGTTTCTTCAGCGACATCAGCGAGCGCAAGGCCAGCGAACAGCGCATCCATCGCCTGGCCTACTACGACGCCCTGACCCATCTACCCAACCGCACCCTGTTCCAGGATCGTCTGCACAGCGCCCTGCAGCATGCCGAACGGCATAACGAATGGGTGGTGTTGATGTTCCTCGACCTCGACCGCTTCAAGCCGATCAACGATTCGCTCGGCCATGCCGCCGGCGATCGCATGCTCAAGGACGTGGCCGTGCGCCTGTCGGCCTGCGTCGATGGCGACGACACCGTGGCGCGCATGGGCGGCGACGAGTTCACCCTGCTGCTGCTGCCGCGCGCCACTCGCGAGGGCGCGCTGAATCGCGCCATTCATGTCGCCGAGCAGATTCTCTCCAGCCTGGCCCGCCCCTTCGTCCTCGAAGGCCGCGAGTTCTTCGTCACCGCCAGCATCGGTATCGCCCTCGCCCCGCAGGACGGTGACGAGCTGAGCCAACTGATGAAGAACGCCGACACCGCCATGTACCACGCCAAGGAACGCGGCAAGAACAACTTCCAGTTCTACCAGGCCGACATGAATGCCAGCGCCCTGGAGCGCCTGGAGCTGGAGAGCGATCTGCGCCATGCCCAGGAACAGTGTCAGTTCGTCCTGCATTATCAACCGCAGTTTTCCGGCGACGGTCGCCGCCTGACCGGCGTGGAGGCGCTGCTGCGCTGGAATCACCCGACCCGCGGCCTGATGCCGCCGGATGAGTTCATCCCGGTGCTGGAAGAGTTAGGCCTGGTGGTGCAGGTCGGTGAGTGGGTACTCGAGGAGGCCTGCCGGCAACTCAAGGCCTGGCACGAGGAAAGGATTTGCATCCCCAAGATCTCGGTCAATCTGTCGGCCCGCCAGTTCGGCGAGGGCGACCTGACCGCACGTATCGCCACCATCCTGGAAAGAACCGGCGTGGCCCCGACATGCCTGGAAGTGGAGCTGACCGAAAGCATCCTGATGCGCGACGTATCCAGCGCGATGCAGACCCTCAACGAGCTCAAGCACCTCGGCCTGTGCATCGCGGTAGACGACTTCGGCACCGGTTATTCGTCGCTGAACTACCTCAAGCAGTTCCCCATCGACGTGTTGAAGATCGACCGCAGCTTCGTCGATGGCCTGCCCGATGGCGAGCAGGATGCGCAGATCGCCCGCGCCATCATCGCCATGGCGCACAGCCTGAACATGATGGTGATCGCCGAAGGCGTGGAGAGTCAGGCACAACTGGAGTTCCTGCGCGAGCATGGTTGCGACGAAGTCCAGGGTTACCTGCTCGGCAGACCGATGAAGGCGCGCCAGTTCAGCGCCCAGTTCGGCGGTGCCGCGCTGTTCATGCTTAGCTGAGGCTACAGGCTACAGGCTACAGGCTACAGGCTACAGGCTACTCAGGGTGGCTGCTCTTGAAGGCCTTTTGTCAGGCTCATGACCGACCTTCATATGCCTGAATGCGACCTTTGCGGTAGAATCCGCCCCCTCTTACTACCGCCCAGCTGATTTCAGGGGACCGCCATGTTCAGCCGTGATTTGACCCTCGCTCGTTTTGACGCCGAACTCTTTGCCGCGATGGAGCAGGAAGCCCAGCGCCAGGAAGAGCACATCGAGCTGATCGCCTCGGAAAACTACACCAGCCCGGCGGTGATGGAAGCCCAAGGCAGCGTGCTCACCAACAAGTACGCCGAAGGCTATCCGGGCAAGCGTTACTACGGTGGCTGCGAGTATGTCGACGTGGTCGAGCAGCTCGCCATCGACCGCGCCAAGGAGCTGTTCGGCGCCGACTACGCCAACGTCCAGCCGCACTCTGGCAGCCAGGCCAACAGCGCCGTGTACATGGCCCTGCTCAATGCTGGCGACACTGTGCTGGGCATGAGCCTGGCCCACGGCGGTCACCTGACCCACGGCGCCAGCGTCAGCTTCTCCGGCAAGATCTACAACGCCGTGCAGTACGGCATCACCGACGCCGGTCTGATCGACTATGACGAAGTCGAGCGCCTGGCCGTGGAGCACAAGCCGAAGATGATCATCGCCGGCTTCAGCGCCTATTCGCAGGTGCTGGATTTCCCGCGCTTCCGCGCCATCGCCGACAAGGTCGGTGCCTACCTGTTCGTCGACATGGCGCACGTGGCAGGCCTGGTCGCCGCTGGCCTGTACCCGAACCCGGTCCCCTTCGCCGATGTGGTCACCACCACCACCCACAAGACCCTGCGCGGCCCGCGCGGCGGCCTGATTCTGGCGCGCAAGAACGAAGAGCTGGAGAAGAAATTCAACTCCGCGGTCTTCCCGGGTGGTCAAGGCGGCCCGCTGGAGCACGTTATCGCCGCCAAGGCCGTGTGCTTCAAGGAAGCCCTGCAGCCTGAGTTCAAGGCTTACCAGGCTCAGGTGATCAAGAACGCCCAGACCATGGCCCAGGTGTTCATCGACAATGGCTACGACGTGGTTTCCGGTGGCACCGAGAACCACCTGTTCCTGCTCTCGTTGATCAAGCAGGACATCACCGGTAAAGATGCCGACGCCGCCCTGGGTCGCGCCTTCATCACCGTCAACAAGAACAGCGTGCCGAACGATCCGCGTTCGCCGTTCGTCACCTCCGGCCTGCGTATCGGTACCCCTGCAGTCACCACTCGCGGCTTCAAGGAAGACGAGTGCCGTCAACTGGCAGGCTGGATCTGCGACGTACTGGCCAACATCGGCAACGATGAAGTCGAAGGCCGCGTGCGCGAGCAGGTCAAGGCGCTGTGCGCCAAGTTCCCGGTATACGCCAACTAAGGGCCGCACCTGAAATGAAGAAGCCCGCCAGATCGGCGGGCTTCTTTTTGCCTGGAATTTACCTCAGGCCGGCTGTTTAACGTAGCGCGCCAGCTGCGCGTCACGGCTCATCACCTCTAGGGTGGCTGCCAGCACCTGCTCGCTGGTGGCGTCGGCCTGGCTGAAGATGCTGCCGAAATTGTCGTGAGTGACCTTGGCGAAGTGCGCGCGGTCCTGGGCCTCGACACCCAACAAGGTGGCGTAGGCGTCCAGTGCTTCGCCCTGGCCCATGGCCATGTCTTCGGCGATGGAGTCGAGCATGCCGTTCATCGCCAGCATGGAGCGACCGTTGTAACCGAGCGCGCCGCTGGTATCGCAGCCGTTGGTACCGGAGGTCATGCCGAAGGTGGCGTTGCCGAATGTACCGTTAGTGGTGGTGGCCAGGAAGTGCGGTGCCATGCCACGCTGCCCTTCGAACAGCATGTTGCCCCAGCCGCAGCCATTGCCGCCCGCAGCATCGGCGAACGCGCCAACACTGGCCATGCTCAGAAGTCCGAAGACCAAACCCTTGCCCAGCAGTCGCTTGCTCATGTCTATCGCTCCGCTATATCGAGTAATGAAACCGCTTAAGGAGCTTTGGCGAGACTTGGCGACCTGTCAAACTGATGGGCATCGGTTGTGCGCCACGGCACAAGGGTTGGAGTGCGTGGCCAGTAGCCTTGGCTATAGTGATGTAAATCCTTCAGGAGTATCGGCATGAGTGAATCAGCCAACGAGCGTCGGCGCTTCCAGCGCATCGCCTTTGACGCCCCAACCGTGATCAGACAGGGCGAGCGGCAATGGTCGGCGACTCTGCACGATATTTCACTCAAGGGCCTGCTGATCACCACGCCGCGTGACTGGAGCGCTGACCCGGACCAGCCCTTCGAGGCCGTCATCGAGCTGGGTGGCGAAGCGAAGGTAAAGATGGAAGTGGTGCTGACGCGCACGCAACCTAAGTCTCTGGGCTTCGTCTGCCGCCATATCGACCTGGACTCCATCAGCCATCTGCGCCGCCTGGTCGAACTCAATCTTGGTGATGAGCAGTTGCTGGAGCGCGAACTGGCGGCGCTCGGCGAAGACGACTGAAGCGAGTCAGTGGCGCTTGCGCGCCGCCTCTTCCTCGCGCTGCTGGCGTTGTTGGCGAAGCGCCTGCATACGCAGCACCTCACCATGCGCCTCGCGCGACTGCGTTGCCTTGGCATCGAAGTTGAAGGCACGGGAAAAGTAATCGAAGAACAGGAACATGATGGTGTCTCCTTCAATGGATACGCCGTCATGCTGCTCTCCGATAGCCAGCTACCTATTGATCTGCGTCAATTTTCGCCGGGCCCCGTTGGCGACAGAACGCCGCAGTCCGGAATCGCGGCTAAAGCTGCGGACTCCTGGCACCTGCGGAAGGGGCTTTAACCGCGACTTTAGTTACTCGAACAGCGCATCCAGCGCCTGCTCAAGGCGAGTCACAGGGACGACCTGAAGCCCTGCCGGCGCCTCCTTCGGCGCATTGCCCTTGGGCACGATGGCACGCTTGAAACCGTGCTTGGCCGCCTCTTTTAAGCGCTCCTGGCCGCTCGGCACCGGACGGATCTCGCCGGATAGGCCAATCTCGCCGAACACCAGCAAATCGTGTTGCAACGGCCGATTGCGCAAGCTGGAGATCACCGCCGCCATCAGCGCCAGGTCGGAGGCGGTTTCCAGTACCTTGACCCCGCCGACCACGTTGAGAAACACGTCCTGATCGTAGGTGGGAATGCCGCCGTGGCGGTGCAGCACGGCCAGCAGCATGGCCAGGCGGTTCTGATCCAGCCCCAGGGTGACGCGCCGCGGGTTGCCCAGGTGGCTGGTGTCGACCAGCGCCTGTACCTCCACCAACATCGGCCGCGAGCCTTCCCAAGTGGCCATCACCACGCTGCCGGGCACGGCTTCCTGGGCGCGATTGAGGAAGATCGCCGACGGGTTGGAAACCTCCTTGAGGCCCTTGTCGGTCATGCCGAACACACCCAGTTCATTGACCGCGCCGAAACGGTTCTTCACCGCGCGCAAGAGGCGCAGACGACCGTCGGATTCGCCCTCGAAATACAGCACGGTATCGACCATGTGTTCCAGCACGCGCGGGCCGGCCAGCGCGCCTTCCTTGGTAACGTGGCCGACGAGGAAGATCGCCGTGCCGCTCTGCTTGGCGAAGCGCACCAGCAGCGCCGCGCTCTCGCGCACCTGGGCCACGCCCCCGGGCGCCGACTGCAACTGCTCGGTGAAGATGGTCTGGATCGAGTCGATGACCATGACCTTGGGCTTTTCCTGGCGTGCGGTGGCGATGATCGACTCGATGCAGGTTTCGGTCATCACCTTGAGCTTGTCCTGCGGCAAGTCCAGGCGTCGCGCGCGCATCGCCACCTGCTGCTGCGACTCCTCGCCGGTGACGTACAAGGCAGGGAAGCGCTGGGCGATATTGCACAGGGTTTGCAGCAGGATGGTCGACTTGCCGATGCCCGGATCGCCACCGATCAGCACCACCGAGCCATCGACCAGGCCGCCACCGAGCACGCGGTCCAGCTCGCCGGAAGCGGTGGAAAAACGCGGAATCTCCTCGACGCTGACCTCGGCCAGGGTCTTGATATTCGCCTTGTCGCCGGCCCAACCGGTGCGCCCGCTGGGCGTGGCGCCCTCGACCACGGTCTCCACAAGAGTATTCCAGGCGCCGCACTCGCCACACTGCCCCGCCCATTTGGGAAAGGTGGCGCCGCACTCGGTGCAGCCGTACATGCGTTTTGCCTTGGCCATTGCGATCGATCCTGCCGCTGAACGAAGGCTGGAACGATACCGAACAACTGGATAAATTTACAGACCACGCCCATTCGACCGGAACGTTTCCATGCAGATCCAACTGCTGCCAACCAGCCCCGAGCAACTGCCGTTGCTGGCCAACCTCTACCAGTTCTATGCCTACGAAAGCTCGGACTGGGAGCAGGAAGACGTGGAGACGGACGGCCGCTTCTACATTCACCAGCCGCACCTGCAGCGCTACTGGCAGGAGCCGGGCTGGAGCGCGCAGCTGATTCTCTCCGATGGATTCATCGCCGGCTTTCTGCTGATCGAGCGCAGCGAAGTGCCGGGTATCGATGTGCCGGAGTTCGCCGATCTGTTCCTACTGAAGAAGTATCGCCGCCACGGTATCGGCCGTGCGCTGGTGCAACAGATAATGGGCGATGGCAGCCCGTGGTTACTGCGTTACTACCGCCAGGATGAGCTGGCGTGTGCCTTCTGGCAGCAGCTGTTGAGCGAATGGCCCAGACCGGCGCGAGCGGTGTGGACGGAAGAAGAGGCGGACGGGCTGCTTACCTACCTGATCAACCCGCCCGTGCATTGAAGCGGGTCGCCCCGCAATGGCGTAGGAGTGGCTTCAGCCACGAACAGCTGCGCGGCGAGATTCGCGGCTGAAGCCGCTCCTACGGAAGGTTTCCGTCAGCCTCGGCAACCGTTGCCGCAACCGCAGCACTGGCCATTGGCGCGCTTGAGCTGCCGCGCCAGCTCGTCCTTGAGGGCGACGCGGTTGAGCTTGAGCGCCTGCAGCGAGACATCGTCGAGAAGCTCGATACCGTCCTCGATGCGACAGATGCGCTTGTCCAATGCTTCGTATTCTTCAGCCTGGCGGGCAAACAGCGCATCTTCCTGACGCAGGCGTTGCAGAGCTGCGCGGTCTTCCGGGAAATCATGGACAAGCGGATGGTGATCGACGTGCATGGCACAGCTCCTGATTTGAGTGTTGCTCGCAGGCTAGCCGGTCTCCAGCACCTCTCCCTTGACCCCGATCAAAACCGACTCAGGTAGCGCCCTGCAGCAAGTCGGCTATCTCGTCCTTGAGCCCCACACGCTGCAACTTCAAACCTTGCAAGGTCAGGTCATCGGACGCCGAGCGACCGTCTTCGATCTCGTAGATGCGCTTGTCCAGCGCATCGTATTCCGCCGCCAATCTGGCGAAACGGGCATCACTTTGCATCAGCTTGCGCAGCGCATCATGGTGCTGCGGGAATTCTCGGTTGAGCGGGTGATGTTCAAGCGGCATGGAGAACCCTCCCAGAAGTGGCCCTAGTTAGCCTAGTTGAAGCTGAACCAAGTGCAGGCAGCGAATAGCTGCCAGTGAAGCGACCTCAGATCGAGCCTCCAAACAAGCGCCAGGAAATGAAATGTTGCAGCTTTCCTGCATCTTTCTCTGTCTTTCCGTTAAATTGGTGGGCCCTTGGTCACCCTCCCCCCCTACATGACACTCCTGATAGCGTTCGCTGTCCTTTCCATTCTGGTTTCGTTCATCTGTTCCATCCTCGAAGCCGCCCTGCTCTCCCTAACGCCCAGTTACATCGCTCAGCAGAAGGTCGAAAAGCCTCAGCTGTACGAAAGGCTGAAAGAGCTCAAAGACAAGATCGACCAGCCGCTGGCGGCCATCCTGACCCTCAATACCGTGGCGCATACCGTTGGTGCGACTGGTGTCGGTGCGCAGGTGGCAATCGTCTTCGGTGACGGTTACCTGGGTATCGCCTCGGCGGTCATGACCCTGCTGATTCTGGTGCTCTCGGAGATTCTGCCGAAGACCATCGGCGCCCGTTACTGGCGCGCCCTGGCTCCCTTCCTGCCGAGCCTGCTGCGGGCAATGATCCTGCTGCTCAAGCCGTTCATCGTGCTTTCAGACCTGATCATGCGCCTGTTCGGCGGCAAGGAGCCGGAGCATGACATTCGCCAGGAAATCAAGGCACTGACCCTGCTCGGCCGCGAAGTGGGCAAGCTCGACGAAGACGAGCATCGGGTGATCAGCAACATCCTCGACCTGCACGAGATTCGCCTGCGCGACATCATGACGCCGCGCATCGTCTGCGAATCCGCCGCGCCGGATGAGTCCATCGCCACGTTCAAGGCCCGCGCCCGCGAGAGCCAGTTTTCCCGCTACCCGGTCATTGGCGAGGATGAATCGCCGCTGGGCGTGGTATTCCGCTACGACGCCCTGGCCGCCGAGTACGATGACGAGCCGATCACCCAGATCATGAAGCCACTCAAGGTCGTGCCGGAAAGCATGAACGTGGAGAACCTGATGACCCTGCTGATGCAGGAACGTCAGCACATGTGCCTGGTGTACGACGAATTCGGCAGTTGGCGCGGCCTGGTGACCCTGGAAGACATCATGGAAACCATCATCGGCAAGCCGATCCTCGACGAGACCGACGATATCCCCAACATGCGCCGCTTCGCCAAGCGACGCTGGGAGCATCGGATCAAGGCCATCCGCGAAGACTGATCACCAGTAGTTCTCCACCGCCACCTGCCCTGGCCGTCTGCTCAGGCTGAGATTCAGGCCGCGCACCTTCAGGCGCTGGCGCAGGTCGTCGATCATCTGCGGGTTACCGCAGATCATCACCCGTGAATGCTCGGGCGTCAGCGGCAGGCCGGCGGCGCGCTCCAGCTCGCCGCTGTCGAGCAGTTCGGTGATACGTGCGCCCAGGCAGCCCGGCACCTGCTCGCGGGTCACCACCGGCAGGTAGGTGAGTTTGTGGGCGAACTCGGCCAGGTGCTCCATCTCGCTCAAGCCCTCGATCATCGCCTGGTAGGCCAGCTCTGCGCGGCTGCGCGCGCTGTAGACCAGATTGATGCGCTCGAAGCGCTGCCATACCTCGAAATCCTGCAGGATCGAGAGGAACGGCGCGATACCGGTGCCGCTGCCCAGCAGCCACAGGTCGCGGCCATCGATGAAGCGGTCGAGGGTGAGGTAGCCAAGGGCGGTCTTGTCCACCAGCAGTTCGTCGCCCACCTGCAAACGGCTCAGCTCGCTGGTGAACTCACCGCCCGGCACCACGATGGAGAAGAACTCGAGAAACTCGTCGTGCGGCGCCGAGACCATCGAATAGGCGCGCCAGACCACCGAGCCGTCCGCCTTGCGCACGCCGAGTCGGGCGAACTGGCCGGCGCGAAAGCGAAAGCCGGGATCGCGCGTACAGCGCAGGCTGAACAGGCTGGGTGACCAGACCTGGATAGCGGTCAGCGTCTGACGGGTGAAGTTGTCCTCGCTGGCAGTCATAATCGTCCCCTTGTCCGAATCTGCTGTCAGTGTCGCCCATTGCGCGACCGGCAAACACCGATGGTTTCCATGCCTATTTTCACCACGCCCTTTGCCAGCCTCGAGCTGCTGCGCCAGCCGCACCAGCCGAACGAGCCCCTACAGGCCTTCGACGCCGCGGACGAGTACCTGCTCAATCATTTGCACGAGCAAGGCCTGCGTGCGGAAGATTCGCTGCTGCTGCTCAACGACAGTTTCGGCGCCCTCGCCTGTTCGCTGGCCGGGCGCTGCCGGGTGACCAGCAGCGGCGATTCGCACCTGGGCTTCATCGCCCTGGAGAACAATCTCGCCGGCAATGGCCTGGATCGCGACGCGGTGCGCTTTCTGCCGAGCAGCGAGACGCCGCAGGGGCCGTTCGACTGGGTGCTGATCCGCGTGCCCAAGACCCTGGCCCTGCTGGAAGAGCAGCTGATCCGTCTGCACGGCCAGTTGGCGCCGGGAGCGCGGGTGGTGGCGGCTGCAATGGTCAAGCACCTGCCGCGCGCCGCCGGCGACCTGCTGGAAAAATACATCGGCCCGGTGCAGGCCTCGCTGGCGGTGAAGAAGGCCCGGCTGCTGCTGGCCACACCGGAGGCGAAAGCCGCGCCGCGCTCGCCCTACCCCACGCGCTACCGGCTGGACAAGCCGGCGCTGGAGCTGGTCAACCACGCCAACGTGTTCTGCCGCGACGGTCTGGACATCGGCACCCGCGCCTTCCTGCCACACCTGCCGCGACACCTCGACGCGCGCCGCGTCGCCGACCTGGGTTGCGGCAACGGCGTGCTCGGCATCGCCTACGCGCTGGGCAGCCCCCAGGCGCAGCTGACCCTGGTGGACGAGTCGTATATGGCCGTGCAATCAGCGCGGGAAAACTGGGCAGCGGCGCTGGGCGAGCGGCCGGCGACCATCCGCGCCGGCGACGGTCTGGCCGAGCAACCGGCCGGCTCGCTGGACCTGGTGCTGTGCAATCCGCCGTTTCACCAGCAGCAGGTGGTCGGTGACTTCCTCGCTTGGCGCATGTTCCAGCAAGCCCGCGCGGCGCTGGTGACCGGCGGCGAACTGTGGATAGTCGGCAACCGCCACCTGGGCTATCACGCCAAGCTGGCGCGCCTGTTCCGCGGTGTCGAGCAGGTGGCGGCCAACCCCAAGTTCGTGGTGCTCAAGGCGAGCAAGTAGGCCGCCTATAACGTCAGGGTAAAGCGCGACAGCAATGCCCCCGGCAGCGCCATCGAGCCGGTCTGCCGGGCGCCGTAGGTGCCGCCGGGCAGCAGCAGTTCGGGCTCGCGGGTCAGGGCTTCGAGCTGCGCGCCGAGCACATCGAACAGCGAGTCGTCAAAGCGCATGGTGTTGACCGGCGCCTGGATCTGCCCATCCTCGACCCAGAAGGTGGCGAAGCGGGTCATGCCGGTCAGGCGGGCGGCCGGCAGATCGGAGAAGTTGCCGTACCACAGATTGCCAATATACAGACCGCTGCCCAGCCGCTGCAGAACGTCCTGCTCATCCAGCTCGCCACCGTGCATGCGCAGGGACAGCGGGTACTCGCCGCTGCAGGCGCCATTGGCGATCAGGCCGTACTCGGCGGCGCTGCGCGAACTGACCAGGCGCTCGCCGGGCCGGCCCTGGCTGACCAGGCGCAGCGCCTGGCGCGGCCCCTCGGCAGTGAAGGCCGGCGCCAGGCCGCCTTCAATACGCTCTTCCAGGGTCACCTGTGAGCTGAGCTCGGCCTTGCCGCTGAACAGACGCTGCAGGGGGCTGCCCCCCGAGGCCAGCGCCTGCGCGCCGAAACCCCAGCAGCACAGGCTGATCAGCTCCTCCAGCGCAGCCGGCGCCAGGTAGGCGCGGTAAGCGCCGGGCTGCAACGCCTTGGCCGGGCGGCCGAGATAGGCCAGCTGCTGCCGCGCGTCCTCGAGCTTACGGGCGAACGCCTGGACGTCCCACTGCTCGCCGGCATAGGCGCTTTTCACCGCCTGGCCGTTGTCATGGAACAGACTGAATTCGAGGTTGAAACTGCTCGCGGCGTACCAGCCGAACGCGCCCCAGGAACTGGCGAAGCCCTGGTACTGCGGCCCGACGGCAAGAAAGCCGACCAGGTCCAGACCGCTGGCGGCGCTGACGACCTGCTGCGCCATGGCCGCGCTGTCGGGCAGCGCGGCCTCGACCGCCAGCTCGCTGCGCCAGGCTTCGCAGTTCAGACGCAGATAGGGGTCGTCGCTCAACGTCGGCAGCACGGCGCGCAGCTGTTGCAGGGCCTGCTGCAGGCGCGGCAGGTCCTCGTCGAGTCCACCACTGAGCGCCAGCCGGCTCTCGGCGTGGCGCTGGCCCTGGTACAGCGCCAGGGTCACGTACGACTGCTGCACCTGCCCGGCCTGGCGCACCCGCCCGTGGTTGAAGCGGACGAAGCCGGACTGCTCGGCGCTGTAGGCCAGGGTGAAGCCCTCCTCGCCGGCGACCTGCGCCTGCAGATGAGCGAGCAACTCGCAGAAATGCTGACGTGCGTCCATCAGGCGGCCCCTCCGAAAACGTCGATATCGGCGAACACGCAGGCCGGCGAGGCATGTCCGACGCGAATCACCTGATTCGGCTCGCCCTTGCCGCAGTATGGCGTGCCCAGTATCTCGAAGGTGCTGGCATCGCCCACCGCCCTGAGGCCCCGCCAGAACTGCGCGCTGATGCCGCGGTAGTTGGGGTTCTTAACCACGCCCTTGAGTTCGCCGTTCTCGATCAACTGGCCCCACTCGCAGCCGAACTGGAATTTGTTGCGCGCATCGTCGATCGACCAGGAGCGGTTGTTGCTCATCAGGATGCCGCGCTCGATGCCGCCGATCAGCTCGGCCAGGCCCTTGTCGCCCGGCTCCAGGTTGAGATTGGCCATACGATCGATGGGTGGGCGGTTCCAGCTGCAGGCGCGGCTGTTGGCCACACCGGGCAGGCCGCTGCGCCATTGCGACAGCGCGCCACCGAGCGGGCGCTGGAGGATGCCACCCTTGATCAAGTATTCACGCTGCGCCGGGCTGCCGTCATCGTCATGGCTGTAGCTGGCAAGCTCGCCGGGCAGTGTCGGATCGAAGGTCACGTTGAGCAATGGCGAGCCGTACTGGTAATGACCGAAATCCTCCTGACGAATGAAGCTGGTGCCAGCGAAATTGCGCTCGTCACCGAGGATGCGGTCCAGCTCCAGCGGATGGCCGATGGACTCGTGAATCTGCAGGATCATCTGGTCCGGCATCAGCAGCAGGTCACGCGGGCCGCTCGGCGTATTCGGCGCCAACAGCAGCTGCAGCGCCTCGTCGGCGATACGGCTGGCGCTGCCGATCACGCCCAGCTGATTGAGCACCTCGGCACCGCCCTGACGCGCCAGATGAGTGCCGCCGAAGCTGCGACTCTGACTGTCGTGCCCGTCGCTGGCGGTCACGCCGACCTGAGGGAAGACGTAACGTTGAGCACGACGCAGGCGCGCACCGGCACTGTTTAGATAGATCTGCTCGTGAGCGGCGAAGGTCAGCCCGACATGGCTGTCCACCAGGCGCGTATCCCGGGGAATCAGCGCCGACTCGGCCATCAACAGCTCGAACCAGTGCGCAGCGCTGGCTTGCGGCTGCTGGTAACCCGGCATCACATCATCGGCCCGCTCGGCAGGCTGCGGCAGGTCGCCGAGATCCAGCAGGTTGTGCCCGGCCAGCGCCCGCGCCATCTGCTCGGCCCGCTGCAGCGCCGCCTGCAGACCGGCCTGACTGAGATCGCTGGTGGCCGCATAGGCTTCGACACCGCCAATGCGTACGGTGAGCATGGCACCGGCGTCATCGACGAAGGAAGGTGCCTGCGCTACCCCCCGGCGTATCCAGTAGGACGCCCGGCTTTCCTGCACATGGCGCAGCGACCAGAAATCGGCGGTGGTTTTCAGCGCGGCAAAGCGCCGCTCCAGGGTGTCGCTGAGGGCGAACATCGGGCCTCCTCGGCATGCGGCATAGGAAGCCAGTATGAAAACAATCGTGCGCCCCGATCAACCGCCAGGCTCAACCCGGCGTTCCCAGCCCCGCCGCGCTCATGAACTGGCGCAGTAGCCAAGCCACCGCGCCCAGGGTCAGCACGCTGGCCGTCCAGATCAGTACCAGCCACCCCAGGCGCTGCCATAGCGGCTTTTTCTCTTGCTCGACCTTGGTCATGACTCGCACCTCAATGGTAGCCATCGTCCTGGGTAACCTTGCCGCGGAACACGTAGTAGCTCCACGCGGTGTACATCAGGATGAAGGGGATGATCAGCAGCGCGCCGACCAGCATGAAGCCCTGGCTCTGCGGCGGTGCGGCGGCTTCCCAGATGCTGATCGACGGCGGGATCACGTTCGGCCACAGGCTGATGCCCAGGCCGCTGTAGCCGAGGAAGATCAGCACCAGGGTGAGCAGGAAAGGAGAGTAATGAGCATTTTCGGCCACCGACTTGAGCAGCGCCCAGGTGCACAGCAGCACCAGCACCGGCACCGGCATGAACCAGAACAGGTTGGGCAGGCTGAACCAGCGCTCGGCGATCGCCGGGTGCTCGAACGGTGTCCACAGGCTGACGATGCCGGACACCGCCAGCACCACAAGCACCAGTGGCCGCGCCAGATCATGCATCTGCTGTTGCAGGCGACCTTCGGTCTTCATGATCAACCAGGTACAGCCTAACAGCGCATAGGCAACGATCAGCGCCAGGCCGCAGAACACCGAGAACGGCGTCAGCCAGTCGAACGCACCGCCGGCGAAGCTGCGATTGACCACCTCGAAACCGTCGATGTAGGCACCCAGCGCTACGCCCTGAAAGAAGGTCGCAGTCAGCGAGCCGCCAATGAAGGCCTTGTCCCACAGGTGGCGCTTGGCGGCCTTGGCCTTGAAGCGAAACTCGAAGGCCACGCCACGGAAGATCAGCCCCAGCA
>JAEYXX010000122.1 GCA_023431055.1 Pseudomonadota bacterium | reverse complement strand
GCCTGGTACAGCGTCTCGGCCTGGGCCTTGCTGGCGGCGCGGTCGGCGGCGACCGACTGCTGGGTCCTGAGCTGCTTGAGCTCGCGCTCCAGGCGATCCTTCTGGTCGCGCAGGGCGGCGCGGTCAGCCAGTGCCTGCAGCGCCGGCGGCTCGATATGGCTGAGGTCGATGGACAGGCCCGGCACGGCGAAGGTGTCGCCCTTGAAGCGGTCCAGCACGGCCTCGACGGCCTTGACCCAATCGTCGCCCTCGGCCTGGATGCCTTTCTCACCCAGGGGCAGGCTGAACAATTGACCATTGAACAGGCGCATCAGGCGATCGACGTCCTGCTGGCTGAACTCCTCGCGCAGGCGTGAGTAGCTGTTGTTGTCGGCGTGATCGAGCTGCTGCTTGACCGACTTGAGGCGTTTTTCCAGATCGCGCAAGCGCTCGTCCAGGTCTTCGCTGGAGAACTGCCGCGACTGCGCCAGGGCACCGGCCAGTTCGTCGTGGGCGTCCTTGGCGGCGAGCAGTTGTTCCTCCAGCACCTTGGCGTTTTCCACCAGGGCGAAGCGGTTCTTCAACACCGATAGTTCGCCCAGCCAACGCTGAATCTCGCTGATCTCGCGCTCCAGGCGCATCAGCTCGGCGGTGCCGCTGCGCTGTTCGTTCTGCAGGCCATCCTGCTCGTTACGATAGTGCTCGGCCTGGATCACCAGCTCTTCCTTGCGCGCATCGGCGTAGTCGTGCCAGGTGCCCAGCAGGTTGTCGAGCAGCGGTGAGAGGCGATGCAGTTTGCCGCGCAGCACTTCACGCTGGGCCACGCCCGAGGCCAGTGCTTCGATCAAGGGGCCCGCGGTGACCAGGGCCTGGTAGTCCTGCTCCATGCGGCGCACGTCACGAAACGCCTCTTCCGTGGCGGCGATATAGTCGACGCTGCCGGAGCGCAGGCTGTGCTCGAAGGCATCGAGGAACAGCTGCTTGAGTTTCGCCGCAGTGATCTCGCGCATGTGCAGCAGGTTGATAAACAGCGCGCGGAAGGTCTTCAGGCTTTGCTCGCTGGTCGAGCGCAGCGGGATCAGGGTCAGATCCAGCGGGATGCTGGTGTGGCCGCCGACCAGCAGGCGCCGCAGTTCGTCGGGCTTGAGTTCGTAGGCGGTGATGCCGGCCTGGCCGAGGTTCTTGAACAGCTCGCGCTGGCGCAGGCAGGTGCCGTTGCTCTGGTAATGCTCCAGATCCAGCTCACCGGCGTAGGCGAAGAACTGGTGGCCGAAGCCGCCACCCGGGCCGCGTCCGGCCACGCCGATCACGTGCGGGCCGTGGGGCAGGGCAACTTCGACGAGGATGTAGCTGGTGTCGCTGGCGAAGTAGAACTTGCGCGAGGCTTCCAGGCTGTACTTGCCGAAGCTCATGTCCGACATGCGCGCCAGGATGGGGAACTGCAGGGCGTTGATCGAGGCGGATTTACCCAGGTTGTTGGCGCCGTACACCGACAGCGGGTTTTCCAGCGGGAACAGGCCGAGGCTGTAGCCGGCGGTGTTCAGCAGGGCGAAGCGGCGGATGCCGTAGCGTTCCTGGCTCATGCGTCCATCTCCTGTGCGGCACGTTCTTCGGCCATGGCGCGGGCCAGGGCGTCTTCCTCGGATTCATCGCTGTCGATGACAGCCGTGTCGGCGTCGCCGTCATCGTCCAGCAGCACCGGCGCCGGCAGCGGCAGGTCGCTGCTGTGCAGGCTGGCGGCCAGGTCGCGGTCATGCTGCACCGACAGGCAGACGTCGAGGAAACGGTGCATCGGTGGCAGGAAGCGATACACGCCGTTGCTGTCCTCGGCGAAACCGAGCTGGATGAGGCGGCGGATGATCTTGTCTTCCAGTTCCTCGAAGGTGGTCACTTCGGCCTGCAGGAACAGGTCGCGGTACTTGTCCAGCAGTGCTGGCAGCTCATCACGGCCAATGCTGCCGCCGTCCAGCACCGAGAGTGGGTCGCGGCCCTGGTCGGCCAGGTGTTCGACGAGGATGAAGGTGAACAGCGCCAGGCGTTGGGCGGTCTTGTTTACCTGCGGCGCGACCTGCTCGGGGACGAAGTAGTAGAAGCCGCGCGGGTCGCAGACCAGCTCGAAACCGAGGGCGCGGAACAGCGCGCGATACTGATCCTGCATGCTGGACAACTGGGCGTAGCACTCCGGCTCGCTGCGCGAGATGTGGTAGCCCTTGAACAGGTCGCGGAAGGCGGCCGCGAGCTGGGTCATTTCTTTCAGATCGATGTTCATACGCAATGCTCACGGGCAGTCGTAGGGTGCGCTGTGCGCACCAGGTCGTCGGTTGCGGTGCGCACAGCGCACCCTACGGGCAGCTCAGCCATTGGGCTGGCCTACCAGGGCAAAGGAGGCAAGGCTGACCTCATGGTCTCGGGTCAGGTACTGGCGGCGCTCCAGGCGTTCACGCTGGAAGCGCGATTCACGCGACAGGCGTGAGAACCAGTAGAGCAGCTCATCGGTAGCGCCCTCCGGCTCCTGCTCCAGCAGCCAGGTCATCAGATCCGGCAGCGGTAGGGCCTGCTCGCAGCGTTCGATCATTTCCCGCGCGGTCTTCGGTGCCTTGGGCGCGCCGCCCTTGCGGGTGCCGCTGGCCTTGGGGAAGTGCGCCGGCTTGGCTTCGAAGCGCGCCAGAGCGTAGACGTAGGCCTCGACCTGGCTGGCGCTGCCGAGGAAGTTGCTCTGCGGCCGGGTGAACAGTGGCATGGCCGCCTGCGGTACGGCGTCGATGCCCTTCTTGCGGATCACCGACAGCGCCAGCGCTGCGCCGCGGGTCACGGCGTTGTGCCGGCGCGCTTCCTCACGCAGCGGCAGCAGCAGCTCGCGGGCCTTGCGCAGGGTCAGCTGGGCGGTGGTCTGCATTTCCAGGATGCGCGCGTGGGTGCGCAGCAGCAGGTCATCGTCGACCAGTTGGCCAAGGCGCTGCTGGTCGCCGAGCAGGCGCAGCAGCACCTGTTCGACGCGGCGCACACCCTGCTCGAAGGCGCCGTCGGCGGCGACCAGCTGGATCATCGGCTCGACGTACTCGTCCCAGGTGGCCAGCACTTCGGCGTAGCGCTGGCGCAGGGGTATCTGCCGGTCGCTGGTCTTGGCCCGGTCGGCCACACCGACCAGCGCCTGTTCGTCGTTGGCCAGTTTCTTCAGTACGTCGCGCACGCGCATATCGAGCAGGCGCAGCTGGCGCGCCAGGTCGTTGGCGTCGCGTACCTCGAAGGCGTCCTGGATGTAGCCGGCCAGGCGCTCCAGGTGGCGTAGGTAGGCTTCGATCTCCAGGCACAGGCCGAGGCGATGCTCGCGACGCAGGTAGGCGAGAAAGTCATGGATCTGCGCGTTGAGCTCGAAGCGGTTCGGGCTCTTGGCCACCGGCACCAGGATGTCCAGGCGGATCCAGGTGTCGAGCAGGGCAGTGGTGTCGCTGGGCGTGGCGTCGGGCAACTGCGTGGCGAGCTGGCTGCGCAGCTCGATCAGGCTCAGGGTGCCGGCATCGAAACGCTCGCAGAGCGGTTCGAGCAACGTCCAGTGTTCGGCGAGGGCGCGCAAAACGCGCTTGGGATCGATCATCGAGGCGCCGGGTCCAGGCAAGTGAAAAGGAGAGGATTGTACTGCAAGCGCGATGCCTGTTTTGAGTCCCAATCGATCAGAGGCATGGAGCAGCGATACCGGGGACAAGCTCATCGCGACGTGACGTCATCGGGCTGTAACCAGGCTTTCCTAGCCTGTCAGCCCAGGCAGGCCGAATAATGGTCATCGCCTGTTGTACAAAAAATCTCCAATGCCCTTTCGATATGCGCCGGTTATCGGCACAATTCGCGTCCACTTTTTTCCGGGGGGCTGAAAACCCTCCATTGGCCGACCTTGCTGGGGCGACGAGATGATCCAGACGCCGTACTACCTCATCGACAAACAGAAGCTTCTGGTCAACCTGGAGAAGATCGCCTACGTGCGCGAGAACTCCGGTGCCAAGGCGTTGCTGGCGCTGAAATGCTTTGCCACCTGGTCGGTGTTCGACCTGATGCAGCAATACATGGACGGCACCACGTCGTCTTCGCTGTATGAGCTGAAACTGGGCCGGCAGAAGTTCGCTGGCGAAACCCACGCCTACAGCGTGGCCTGGGCCGATGACGAGATCGAAGAGATGGTCGCCAACTGCGACAAGATCATCTTCAACTCCATCGGCCAGCTTGAACGCTTCGCCGAGCGTACCCAGGGCACCATCCGCGGCCTGCGCGTCAACCCGCAGGTGAGCAGCTCCGACTACCTGCTGGCCGACCCGGCGCGGCCGTTCAGCCGCCTGGGCGAGTGGGACCCGGCGAAGATCGAGCAGGTCATGGGGCAGATTTCCGGCTTCATGTTCCACAACAACTGCGAGAACGGCAGCTTCGAGCTGTTCGACAAGATGCTCACCACCATCGAGGAGCGCTTCGGCCACCTGATCGCTCAGGTCGAGTGGGTCAGCCTCGGCGGCGGCATCCACTTCACTGGCGAGGGCTATCCGATCGATGCCTTCTGCGCGCGCCTGAAAGCCTTCTCGGAAAAATACGGCGTGCAGGTCTACCTGGAGCCGGGCGAAGCGGCGATCACTCTGAGCGCCTCGCTGGAAGTGACCGTGCTCGACACCCTGTACAACGGCAAGCACCTGGCGGTGGTCGACAGCTCCATCGAAGCGCACATGCTTGATCTCTTGATCTACCGCCTCAACGCCAAGATGGCGCCGAATGACGGCGAACACACCTACATGGTCTGCGGCAAGAGCTGCCTGGCCGGGGATATCTTCGGCGAGTACCAGTTCGACAAGCCGCTCAAGATCGGTGATCGCCTGTCGTTCATCGACGCGGCCGGTTACACCATGGTCAAGAAGAACTGGTTCAACGGCCTGAAGATGCCGTCCATCGTGGTCAAGCAGCTCGACGGCAGCGTCGAGGTGGTTCGCCAGTTCGAGTTCGACGACTACCTGTCTAGCCTGTCCTGACATTGTTGTGGTGGGCTGAAGCCCACCCTACACCGAGTCTTGAGTCAAGTAGGGTGGGCTTCAGCCCACCACCCAAAATACGTATCAAAACGCTTTCAACAACGCAGTTCCCTGGAGGTGAAACAATTGAAGAAGAATGTTCTGATCATTGGAGCAGGAGGTGTTGCCAAGGTGGTGGCCCATAAGTGCGCGCAACACAATGACGAGTTAGGTCGCATTGCAATTGCGTCGCGCAACATCTCCAAATGCCAGGCCATCATCGACAGCGTGCAGGCAAAGGGCGGCCTCAAGCAGCCCGGCGAGATCAAGGCCTATGCGCTGAACGCCCTGGACGTGGAAGCGACCAAGGCTCTGATCCGCGAGACCGAATCGCAGATCGTCATCAACGTCGGCTCGGCGTTCCTCAACATGTCCGTGCTGCGCGCCTGCATCGACACCGGCGTCGCCTACCTGGACACCGCCATCCACGAAGATCCGAGCAAGATCTGTGAAACCCCGCCGTGGTACGGCAACTACGAGTGGAAGCACCTGGCCGAATGCCAGGAAAAAGGCGTGACCGCCATCCTCGGCGTCGGCTTCGACCCGGGCGTGGTCAACTCCTATGCCGCTCTGGCGCAACAACAGTACTTCGACAAGATCGAGTCGATCGACATCCTCGACGTCAACGCCGGTTCGCACGGCAAGTACTTCGCCACCAATTTCGACCCGGAAATCAATTTCCGCGAATTCACCGGCACGGTCTACAGCTGGCAGAACAGCCAGTGGGTGAGCAACCGCATGTTCGAAGTCAAACGCACCGACGATCTGCCGGTGGTGGGCGAACAGAACCTGTACCTGACCGGCCATGACGAGGTGCACTCGCTGTCCAAGCACCTCGACGTACCGAACGTCCGCTTCTGGATGAGCTTCGGTGACCACTACATAAACGTGTTCACCGTGTTGAAGAACCTCGGCCTGCTCTCCGAGCAGCCGGTCAAGACCGCTGAAGGCCTTGAAGTTGTGCCGCTGAAAGTAGTCAAGGCCGTGCTGCCCGATCCCGCCTCGCTGGCGCCGGGTTACACCGGCAAGACCTGCATCGGTGACCTGGTCAAGGGCACCAAGGACGGCCAGCCGCGCGAGCTGTTCATCTACAACGTGGCCGACCACGAAGAAGCCTTCGCCGAGACCGACAGCCAGGGCATCTCCTACACCGCCGGCGTACCGCCGGTCGCCGCAGCGCTGCTGGTCGCCCGTGGCGAATGGGATGCCAAGCGCATGGTCAACGTCGAAGAACTGCCGGCCGAGCCGTTCCTCAAGCTTCTTGACGTGATGGGCCTGCCTACCCGCATCAAGGACGAGCATGGCGACCGTCCTTGGAATCAGCCCGCCTGATTCGCCCTGTGGAATGAAAAAAGGATCGCCTCGGCGATCCTTTTTTCGTTGCGGAGCAGCCTCAGATTGTCACCACACCAAACAGCACTGCCGCTGCCAGCATCACCAGGCTGATGCCCCAGGCCCACAGCACGGTGTAGCGGATGTGTTTGTACAGCTCGACGCCGGCCAGGCCGATAGCCAGGTAAACGCTCGGTACTACCGGGCTGATGCCGAAGCCGGTGTTCTCACCGATCAGCATGGCGCTGGCCACGGCTTGGGCATCGACACCTGCCGCCACGGCAACGTCGCGAATCACCGGCAGCAGGGCGAAGTAGTAGGCGTCCGGTGAGAACAGCATGCCCAATGGCACGCCGAAGGCGCCGATGATCACGTGCAGCCAGTTGGCCGAGCCTTCGGGCAGCACGTTGATCATCCAGTGCGCCATCCCATCGGACATGCCGGCGCCGGACAGCACGCCGAGCAGGATGCCGGCCGCGAGCATCACCAGGGCCATCTGCATGGCGTCGCTGGCGTGGCGCAGTACGGCCTGGTTCTGTTCCGCCAGACTCGGGTAGTTGAGCACCAGGGCGACGCCGAGTCCGACCATGAAGCAGGCGAACAGCGGAAACGCGCCAGTGAACAGGCAGACGAGGATGATCAGGGTCAGCGTCAGGTTGGCCCAGTAGCGCCAGTTCATTGGGCTCAGCTGACGGCTGCCGTCGCCAGCTTCAGCCGTCTGCGTGGCTTGGTGGCCGGCGACCAAGCCATGGCCCTGGAAGCTGCGCTGGGCACGCAAGCCAAGGAACACCGCCAGGGCCATGACCAGCGCCAGGCCGACTGCCTGCACGGGAATCAGCGAGATCCACAGCTGCGAGGCGTCGATGCCGGTCACCGCCGAGGCGCGCGCCGTGGTGCCGCCCCAGGGCACCATGTTCATCACCCCGGCGCTGAGCACCACCAGGCACAGGAGCATTTCGCGCTTCATGCCCAGGCGCAGGTACAGCGGCAACAGTGCGGGAATCACCAGCAGGAAGGTGGCGGCGCCGATGCCGTCCAGGTGGGTCACCGCCGTTACCGCGACAGTGACCACCGCTACCGCCAGCGGCTTGCCGCCGGTGCTGCGCAGTAGGAAATTAACCAGCGGCGCGAACAAGCCGCGCTCGCGCATGACGCCGAAGTAGAGAATGGCGAAGATGAATAGCGTGGCTGTTGGAGCCACGGCTTTCAGCCCCTCGGTAATGAACTTGCCGATTTCGCTCAGGCCGAAACCGGCGAGGGCGCTGGCGATCACCGGCAGGGTGACGAAGGCGACCAGCGGACTGATCCGGCGTAGCAGAATCAGGGTGACGATGAGAAACATCAGGCCGAAGCCCAGGGCGGTGATCATGTCGATCTCTCCGGTGTTGTTATTGTTGGAGACAGGTTGAAATGGCGGTTCAGTCTGGAGGTGGCAGCCTCAGGCCGAGCAGGGCGTAGCTGAGGCTCTTGCCGTGACGGTCCAGCCCGGGGCTGGCGTTGACGCCACCTTCCAGTGCGTGCTCCACCACGAAGTTGAGGCCGCCCAGGTTCGGCAGCTCGTAGCGTTTCACTGTGCCGATGGCACGGTGGTTCAGGCAGCCGGCAACTCGTTCGCAGGTCAGCTCACGGGCCAGCCAGGCATAGTGCTCGGCGGCGAAGGCGAACACCGCCACACTCAGGGTGTTGCCCTTGTCGCCGGCACGGGCGTGGGCGTAATCGCACAGCAGTACATCGGTCATCAGAACCACTCCAGTCGTTGCCGCACCTCGGTGCGTTCGATGAGGAAGCTGGCGGTGCCGAGGGATTCGCCGATATGCCGGCGTACGCCGCCACCGCCGGCTGGGCCGTTGGTGTAGAGCGATTCGGCATCGAGCAGCAGGCGTTCCAGCAAGGCCTTGTCGTGATCAAGGAAACTGATGCGCAGGCGCACGTCCTGGCAGTCGGCCGCCTGTGCCAGGCGCTGTTGCAGCCACTGACCGCCAGCGTCGTTGAATAGGCTGGCAACGCCGATCACATCGATCCACGGCGTGAGCTGTGGCGCCAGCTTGGCGCAGCGTTGCAGCAGGATGTCGCGCGCCAGCGTGGCGCGAGCCACGGCGCCAGGGCCAGCGTAGGAAATCTCCGCTTCGGCGAACCACTTGCCGCGCAGGCCGACCAGGCCCTTGAGGTGTTTCGGCTGCGGTTTGCCGCGCACGCCCTCGACCGCCACCTGATCGGTTGCGATCTGCCGGACACGCACCTGGCTCAGGTCCATGATCACGTCCGGCGTCAGATAGCTGGCCGGGTCGTGCACCTCATAGAGCAGTTGCTCCTTGACCGTGCGTTCGGTGACGCAACCACCAGTGCCTGCTGCTTTACCGATGACGATCTGCCCATCAGCCGTGACGCTGGCGATCGGGCAGCCGACATTGGCCAGGTCCGATACGTCCTTCAGGCCGGGATGAGCGAAGTAGCCGCCGCTGACCTGGGTGCAGCATTCGAGCAGGTGGCCGACTGCTGTGGCCTGGGCGATGCGGTCCCAGTCATCGGCCTGCCAGCCGAAGGCATGGCGCAGCGGTCCGACCGCCAAGCTGGGGTCGGCGACACGGCCGCAGAGAACGATGTCGGCGCCCTGATCCAGCGCCTGGACGATGCCATCGGCACCGCTGTAGACATTGACCGAGACCACCTCACCATCGAGTTGCGCGGGCAGCCACTGCTGCAGATCGATGTCGCTGTCGAGCAGGTCGTCGCCCAGTACACAGGCGATGCGTGCCGAAGCATGTCGCGTGCCCTGCAACTGCTGACGCAGGCGTATGGCGGCGGCGGTGGGGTTGGCAGCGCCGCCGTTGGTGACGATAGCGATGCCCGTGTCCAGGCAGGTCTCCAGCACCGGTTCGAGAAAGTCGAACAGGCGCAGGGCGTAGCCGCTCTGGGCATCGTTGAGGCGATGTAGCTGGGCTTCGGCCAGGGTGCGCTCGGCCAGTAATTCGAAGAACAGGAAACGTCGGCCGTCACGACCAGCGAGGTCGTTGGCCAGTGCCAGCGCGGCATCGGGGCGGTCATTGGCGAAGCCCGCGCCGCACCCGATATGGACTGTTGTGGTCATTGTCGATCCATTTCACGGTCAGGTATGCAGCAAGGGTGATGCCTGTGGATTTAGTTGTGAATTCGAAATGTGATATGAATTGATAAGAGAATTTTATAAGTTGCCGAGCCATGGACATCAGTTTTCGTCAGCTTCAGGCCTTCGTCCTGATCGCCGAACACCGCAGTTTCAGCCGCGCCGCCGAGCAGGTTCACCTGTCACAGCCTGCGCTTAGCTACAGCCTGCGCAAACTCGAAGACGCCCTCGGCTTGTCGCTGCTGGCTCGCAACACGCGCAGCGTGGAGCTGACCGCCGCCGGCCTGCGTTTTCTCGAACAGGCTCGCCGCCTGCTGCGTGACATGGATAACGCCGTGCACGACGCGCATGAGCAACTGCATCTGGAGAGTGGCTCGCTGCGCATCGCCGTGTTGCCGTCGGTGGCCATCGAGCCTCTACCAAGGTTGTTGCAGGAATACCGGCGACGGTATCCCGGTATCGACATCAGTCTGCACGACGGTCGCGCAGGGGAAATCCGCCAGTGGGTGAGTGCCGCCGAGGTGGATTTCGCCATCACCTCGGCGGCCGACGACCTCGGTGCGCTGGATTTCCAGCCGCTCTACGACGACAGCCTGGTGCTGCTGGTGCGCGGCCACGAACGCCTTCGCGGCAAGGCGTTGCTCGCAGCGCTACGTGAGCAGGACTACATCGCCACGACTCGCGACACCAGCCTGCGTGGTATGGCCGACGAAACCCTGCTGCGTATGGGATTGCTGCGTGATCCTGCCTGGGAAGTGGCTTACATGAGTAGCGCCGCCGCGCTGGCGCGTGCAGGATTGGGCTTCGCCCTGCTGCCGGCCAGCGTCGCCGATACCTTCAACAGCGACGGTAGCCTCGCTGTGCACGTGCTCAGTCAAGCGCCAGCGCGCAGCATCGGCCTGCTGCAGCGCAAACCTTGCTACCTGAGCCCGCCGGCGCAGGTCTTCATTGCCTTATTGCGGCAACAGGTGGGCGACGCTCAGGGACTATCCGCGCCCCTCGATTCACGCGACAATCGCCCCCCTATCAAATGACTGCACTGGATACTTTTGGTTTGAACGCCGAGCTGCGCCGTCGCGCCTACCTCGATGCCATGCAGGTAGCCACCTGGCTGCCGCGTACCGAGCTGCCCTTTGCCGCGCCATCGCGTGCCGAGTTGCTGGCGCCGCCGCCTGCCGAAGCGCCACTGGATATGGTGAGCGAACCGGTGGCCGCTGTGGCCGAGGCGGTACGCGAGGCGCCGGTCGAACGGCCGAAGATCGAAATTCCGCGCCCGGGCGCCCAGCAGCGCCAGGCGGCTGTCGAGTCGGTGGCGGAACCGGAGCGGATCGAAGAAAAGCCGGCTCGTGTCAGCGTCCCGCCGCCGCGTTTTTCCCTGCAGTTGCTGCGAGCCGGCGATTGCGCCTTGCTGGTGGAGCTGCCCACCGGTCAGCCTTTCCAGAGCCGCGATCCGGCCTACATCCTGCTCAAGGATCTGCTGCGCGCCGCCGGCCTGTCAGACAGCCCGCAACTGCTCGGCGAGCCGGTGCGCTGGCCGCTACTGGTGCGCGGCAATATGGATCAGGGCCCGCAAGCAGCGCTGGAATTCGTGCAGAGCTTCGTGGCTGCGCGTCTGGAGGAGCAGCCGAGCGCTTGCCTGTGGCTGGTTGGTCTGCCGGCCATTCGCTTTGCTGGTGAGGGTGACGAGCACAGCTACAATCGCGAGATGCAGGTCGAGGGGCTGGGTACCTGCTGGGCCTTGCCGGGCCTGGAGCTGCTGATGGAAGAGCCAACACGCAAGCGCGAACTCTGGCAGGCGATGCGGCGTGTTCGTCAGCGCTGGCTGGCGCCAGCACATTCCTGAGAACCCTCCCGTCTTTGCCCCCGAGTTTTCCTTAATGAGCGATGCAGTTTCCTTCCGCCCGATGACCGAGGCGGATCTCGATGCCGTGCTGAAGATCGAATACGCCGCCTTCAGCCACCCGTGGACGCGCGGCATCTTCACCGACAGCCTCAAGTCCTATAACTGCTGGCTGATGTTCGAAGGTGATCAGCAGGTCGGCCATGGCGTGATCAATCTGATCCTCGACGAAGCGCACCTGCTCAATATCACCGTCAAGCCGGAAAGCCAGGGCCGTGGTCTTGGCTTGCGCCTGCTCGAACACCTGATGAAAGAGGCTTATGAGCTGGGCGGGCGTGAGTGCTTCCTCGAAGTGCGCGCCAGCAACCAGAGCGCCTACCGTTTGTACGAGCGTTTCGGCTTCAACGAAGTGGGGCGCCGCCGCGATTACTACCCGGCAGTCGGCGGGCGTGAAGACGCGTTGGTGATGGCCTGCACGCTAGTCGATTGATTAAAAGCGTAGCCCGGATGCAATCCGGGAAATCGTTGCCGCGGATTGCATCCGGGCTACGGTCTGGCCGTTTGCTCGCGCCAGGCGTTTCACCCAGGATGCCCATCCACTCGCGCCCGACACAGCATCGGCGCGTAATACCAGGCGAACAGGGCGAAGGCCACGGCCCAGCAGAGCGCCGCCAGCCAGAGCCCGCTGCTACCCGCCGAGACCCGAATCAGCGCCCCTAGATTGAGCAAACCGAAAGCCCACGACATCGCCCGGGGCGGTTGCAATGCGCGGCCGGTGTGGCCGAGGCTGACCCGCGCCATCATCGCCAGGATCAGCCCGCCCATCGCACCCACCGCCAGCGCGTGGTTGGCCAGGCTGGGTTGCGTCAGCCAACCCAGGTGCCAGGCGGCCATGCCGAGTGTGGCGAGCAGCAGCCAGGCGTAGGCCAGGTGTAGCGACCACAGCAGCGGCACCTGCCAGACGCCGCGCAGGTGCCAGCGCCACAGGCGCAGGCCGTGCAGTACGCTTAGCACGATGAACGGTACGGCCAGCCAGGAGCGGGCCTGCAAGTTATGCCCACTGGCGAACAGTGCGGCGACCAGCACGCCGCAGACCAGCAGCAAGCGATCCAGCCGGGGATGGGCGGCGAAGGCCTCGACCCGACCCAGGCCGCGCTGGGTGAAGAAGGGAATCACCCGACCGCCGATCAGGCTCAGCATCACGGCGATCAGCCATAGTGCGGCCAGTACACCACGGCGTTGCAGGCTGTCATCGCCCAGCGCCAGACCCGCGAGCGTGAGTGCCTGACACAGTGCGAGCAGGCTCAGCACCAGCAGGATCGGGTAGTTGTTGCGTTGCCGGGCGGTGATCAACTGGCGCGCCATCTGCGCAATGAACAGGCCGATAAAGGCCAGTTGTAGCGCGATCAGCAGTGCCAGTGGCACGGGGAAGAACCACGCCAGGCGCGCGGCCAACCACAGCCCGAACAGCGCGATCAGGGGGCGGCCGCTGAGACCCGGACTCCCGGTCCAGGTCTGTACGGCAGTCAGCAGGAAGCCGGCGATGATCGCCAGGCCGAAACCAAAGGGCATTTCATGGCGATGCCAGGCCAGCATGCCGCCTGGCACTGCAGGGCTTGTCAGACCGTGCAGCACCGCCGCCCAGAGGGCGACGGCGAGCAGGGCGAACAGGGCGCCGGCGACAAAGAACGGGCGAAAGCCCAGGCGCCAGAAGGGCGCGATGGCCAGTGCCCGCTTGCGATCAAGCAACTGCATGTACGTATGCCTCGCCTTTCAGGCGTTGCTGCGCGACCAGGCGCAGCACATAGCCGATCTTCAGGATGCTGGGACCGAGTAGCGTCAGGCTATGCGCCAGCACCAGCGTCGGCACGTTCAGCTGTTTCTCCAGGCCGTATGCCGCCACCAGACCCACCAGCAGCAGGATCAGGCCGGCCCAGAGCAACTGGCTGGACAGGTGCAGGATCTGCAGCGGTGGAAGATTCAGTGGGTACATGGTTCACCTCCTCATCGTTCAGCTATCCAAAGCCGAGGCCGGGCCGAAGAACTCATAGCGGCTCTGCTCGGCCGGTACGCCCAGTGCCTGCAGGTGGCGCTTGACCTGCGCCATGAAGGGTTTCGGGCCGAGGAAGTAGGCGTCCAGATCGCGCTCGGCCGGCAACCACTGCTCCAGCAGCTCGCGACTGAGAAACCCCTCGGCGTCGGCCGTATCCCCCGCGCGCGGCTCGCTGTAGCACACGTAATGGCGAATCTGCGGATGCTCGGCGGCATGGGCATCGACCCAGTCGCGGAAGGCATGCACCTCGGCATTGCGCGCGCAGTGGATGAAATGGATCGGCCGGCCGCTGTGTCGCGCGGCGTCGAGCATGGCCAGGGCCGGGGTGATGCCGACGCCAGCGCTGATCAGAGCCAGCGGCTTGTTCGACTCGCTCAGGGTAAACTCGCCTGCTGGCGGGAACAGCTCCAGCACATCGCCAACCTGAACCTCGTCATGCAGATGGTTGGAGACGCGGCCGCCTGGCTCGCGCTTGACGCTGATGCGGTACTCACGGCCGTTGGCCAGGGCCGACAGCGAGTAGTTGCGGCGTACCTCTTCACCGTTCAGCTGCAGGCGCATAGCGATGTACTGGCCGGGCTGATGATCGAGTAACGCGCCGCCATCGACCGGAACCAGGTGGAAAGAGGTGATCTCGGCGCTCTCGATGACCTTGCGTGCTACGCGGAACGCCCGCGCGCCACGCCAGCCGCCGGGCGCCGCGGCATTTTGCGCGTACTGGCTCTCTTCCGCATTGATGAGAATGTCGGCCAGTTGCTGGTAGGCCACGGCCCAGGCATCGATCACCACGTCGGTGGCGATCTCGGCACCCAGCACCTCGCGAATCGCGCGTAGCAGGCAGCTGCCGACGATGGGGTAGTGCTCGGGCAGGATCTGCAGCGACACGTGCTTGTTGACGATCTGCGCCACCAGCGGCCCCAGGGCTTCGAGGCGGTCGATATGCCGGGCGTACATCAGCACGCCGTTGGCAAGCGCGCGCGGCTGGTCACCGCTGGCCTGGTGGGCCTGGTTGAACAGCGGACGTACTTCGGGGTACTCGCTGAGCATCATCCGGTAGAAATGGGTGGTCAGCGCTTCGCCGCCGCTTTCCAGCAGCGGCACTGTGGCTTTGATCAGGTCACGTTGAGCGTTGGTCAGCATAGGGGTATCTCCGCAAGGCAAATGAGGAGCACCTCTAAAAACTATCTGCGTTGTCATCACTGCGTTAAAAACAATCTCAAAATGCTCATTTACAACTCGTAAACTCCGCTTTTTCGCTTGTTTTTGCCTTGTGATGACTGCCTCGCCTACGTTTTTAGAGGCGCTCTGAGACGCCGGTGTGGCTCGTCTGGCCAGTTGTGGCGTGCTAGCGTTAGCGATAGATATCTATCAGTAAGTGTGCCAATTAAATAATCCTTAAATATCAGCGCCTTACGTGTTTTGTTGTTTTAATGACTCGCTCTGGCTTTGAGTCATAAAGACTTTGAGTAGTCGAAATGACCGCTAATCCTCTGCTGGAAACCCTGATTCCCCTGGTCGCCGATCTGTCCCGCGATCTGGACGATGGTGAGCGTTATCGCCGTCTGCTCGCAGCCTTGCGCCAGCTCTTTCCTTGCGATGCCGTGGCGCTGCTGCGGCTCGATGGCGAAATACTGGTGCCGCTGGCGGTCGAGGGGCTGAGCCCCGATACCCTGGGACGGCGCTTCAGGGTCAGCGAGCACCCGCGCCTGGCTGCATTGCTGGAGCATGCCGGGCCGACTCGCTTCGCCGCCGACTGCGGCCTGCCTGATCCTTATGACGGGCTGGTAGACGGCCTGCATGGGCATCTGGAAGTGCACGATTGCCTGGGTTGCCCGCTCTATCTAGATGAGCAGCTATGGGGCCTGTTGACCCTGGATTCGCTGGACCCGGCCAGTTTCGGCCGGCTCGATCTGGATAGTCTCGATGCGTTCGCCAGCCTGGCGGCGGCCACGGTCAAGGTCAGTCAGCGCATCAGCGGCCTGGCGCAGCGGGTCGAGGCCGAGCGCCAGCTCACCGAGCTTTACAAACAGGCGCGGCAGCAACCGCGCGAGCTGGTGGGGCAGAGCGCGGCGCTGCGCAAGCTGCAGGACGAGATTCGCCTGGTCGGCGACAGCCCGCTGACCGTGCTGATCACCGGTGAAACCGGCGTCGGCAAGGAGCTGGTGGCCGAAGCGATCCACGCCGCCTCGCCACGGGCGCAGCGGCCGCTGGTCAGCATCAACTGCGCGGCATTGCCCGATGCGTTGGTGGAAAGTGAACTGTTCGGTCATGTACGCGGCGCCTTCTCCGGGGCGATGAGCGAGCGCAGCGGCAAGTTCGAGCTGGCCGATGGCGGCAGCCTGTTCCTCGACGAGGTGGGCGAGCTGCCGCTGGCTATCCAGGCCAAGTTGCTGCGCGTGCTGCAAAGCGGCCAGTTGCAACGGGTTGGCTCGGATCGCGAGCACCGCGTCGATGTGCGAGTGATCGCCGCCACCAACCGCGATCTGGCGGCGGAAGTGCGCGCCGGACGGTTTCGCGCCGACCTCTATCACCGCCTGAGCGTCTACCCGTTGCCGGTGCCGCCGCTGCGCGAGCGTGGTCGCGATGTGCTGTTGCTGGCTGGTTACTTCCTCGAAGAGAACCGCGCCCGGCTCGGGCTGCGCAGCCTGCGTCTGAGCACGGAGGCGCAGAAGGCGCTGCTGGGGCACGCCTGGCCGGGCAACGTGCGTGAACTGGAGCACCTGATCGGACGCGCGGCGATCAAGGCGCTGGCGCGCCATGGCGAGCGGCCGCGCAT
The DNA here is from genome assembly GCA_023431055.1 of Pseudomonadota bacterium. Lineage (GTDB taxonomy): Bacteria > Pseudomonadota > Gammaproteobacteria > Pseudomonadales > Pseudomonadaceae > Aquipseudomonas. The sequence continues at coordinate 3,810 of JAEYXX010000122.1, read as the reverse complement.
TCTCAGTCTGGATGTACAGGACCTGGATTTGCCGAGCAGTGAGAAGGTGGCTGTTGTCGAGGCAGCGCTGGCGTCCGGCGAGCCTGTGCAGGAAGGCGTCGAGCTGCGGACGGCGGTGGACGCCTTCCAGCGCAGACTGATCGAACAGTGCCTGGCGCGCCATCAGGGCAAATGGGCCGAGGCGGCGCGGGAGCTGGGGGTGGATCGCGCCAATCTAAGCCGCTTGGCCAGGCGCCTGGGTATTCGCTAGCTGGATTCTAGGAGGGGCTTTAGCTGCGATCTGTTCACGTCGCGGCTAAAGCCCCTTCCACATGATCGGTTTCTGCCCGTAGCCCGGATGCAATCCGGGGTCAGCAACTCCCGGATTTCATCCGGATTCCAGTTGGAACACCAGCGCCTTGAGGCCGCTTTCGGTCGAGATGTCGGGAAACTCCGGCGGGTTGTCCAGGCGCTCGATGAAGCGCAGTTGCGGCGCTTCGGCGGCCATGCCGTCGATGAGAAAGTCCGGGCCGATATCCGGGTCATTGACGCAGGCCAGCACCATACCGTGCTCGGTCAGCAGCTCAGGCAGGCGCCGGAGAATCTTGGCGTAGTCCTGGGTGAGGGCGAAGCTGCCTTTCTGAAAGCTCGGCGGGTCGATGATCACCAGATCGTACGGCCCACTCTTGCGCACTTTGCCCCAGGACTTGAACAGCTCGTGGCCAAGAAACTCCACTCGGGAGAGGTCGTGCCCGTTCAGGCGATGGTTGTCGCGACCGCGTGACAGCGCCGCGCGCGCCATGTCCAGGTTGACCACCCGTTCGGCGCCGCCGGCAATCGCCGCCACGGAGAAACCGCAGGTATAGGCGAACAGGTTGAGCACGCGCTTGCCGGCGGCCTGATCGCGTACCCACTGGCGACCGAGGCGCATGTCGAGGAACAGGCCGCTGTTCTGCTTGCTGCCCAGATCCAGCAGGTAGTGCAGCCCGTCCTCTATGATCGGCCATTGCGCCTGTGGCTCACCGGCCAGCCATTCGCTCTCGCTGCCTTGCACGTAGCGATGTTGTAGCAGCAGGCCGCGTGCCCCGCTGGCCTGCCATTGCGGCGTTTCCAGCAGTTCCATGAGCAGCGGCCTTAGCGCCGGCGATGGCTCGCGGAACAGCATCACCAGGACGATGCCGGACAGCCAGTCGACGGTGATCTGCTCCAGTCCCGGCCAGCAGCGACCGCGGCCATGGAACAGGCGACGGGTCTCGCTGCCGGGGTGGTTGTCCAGCGCCTGCAGCAGGTGCTCGCGCAGGGTGGCGAGGGCGGCGTCAGTCATCGCGGGTCAGCACTTCCAGCAGCTCGATCTCGAAGGTCAGGTCGGAGTTGGGCGGAATCGAGCCGACGCTGCGCTCGCCATAACCCAGATGGGCCGGCACCTGTAGCTTGCGCTTGCCGCCCACCTGCATGCCCATCAGGCCCTGGTCCCAGCCCTTGATTACCCGGCCGGTGCCGATCACGCACTGGAACGGTTTGCCGCGCGAGAAGGACGAGTCGAACTCCGTGCCGTCGGCCAGCCAGCCGCGATATTGGGTGGTGATCAGGGCGCCCTTGACCACGGCCTTGCCGTCGCCTGGCTGCAGGTCTTCGATGATCAGTTGATCAGTCATGTCAGGTTTCCTTGCGGTGACGGTTTTGACTGGCCTGCACGGAGCGTTCGGCGGGTACGCGCAGTTGAACCAGCAGGTAGTCGGCGAACGCCGGGTCATAGTTCTGTAGGGCGATGGCGCCGGCCATGCAGCTCAGCCAGCTTTCCGCCAGCGCCTGGTCGATTGGCCACTGCGCATGGAAGGCCGGAATGCTGATGCTGCCGTATTTTTCGGCGAACAGGCGTGGGCCGCCCAGCCAGCCACTGAGAAAGCACGCCAGCTTGTCGCGTGAGGCGCTCAGGTCGGCTGGGTGCAGGGCACGCAGTGCGGCGGCTTCGGGGCGTTCGTCCATCAGTCGGTAGAAGTCGTCGACCAGATGGCGCAGGCCGTCGATACCGCCAGCGGCCTGGTAGGAGGCATCGCCGGTGCCGTAGGGAGGTGTGTCGTTCATCGCGTTGTTCCGCGGAAAAGGCGCCATTGTAACCGCTGGCGTAGAATGGCCGGCCAGTTTGGTTTGAGGTAATGGGCAACTGCAGAGGCTGTTTTCTCCCCTCTCCCATTCATGGGAGAGGGGGCAGATCGTGCTTGCCTGAAAAGATGATGACGCAACCCCAGCAAGGCTTCGTGCTCAGCCGCCATTGGCGCGACACGCCGGAGGGCACCGAGGTGGCCTTCTGGCTGGCGACCGATGCCGGCTCGCGCCAGGTGCGCCTGCCGTGCCAGGACGTGGTGGCCTTCATCCCGGCCGAACAGCGCGCCTGGGCCGAGCCGTTGTTGCGTAATAAAAAGGGCGTTGAGCTGCGCGAGTTGGCCTTGCGCGACTTCAAGCGCCGCCCGGTGCTGGGCCTGTATTGCCGCCAGTATCGGCAGTTGTTGCAGCTTGAGAAGAAGCTGCGTCAGGTCGGTGTGGATGTTTACGAAGCCGATATCCGCCCGCCGGATCGCTACCTGATGGAGCGCTTTATCACCGCCAGCGTACTGTTCGACGGTATCGAGCAGGCGGATGGCAGCCTGCTGTGCAAGTCGCTGAAACCCGCCACCGATTACCGCCCAACGCTGCGTCTGGTGTCGCTGGATATCGAGACCAGCGCCCGCGGCGAGCTGTATTCCATCGCGCTGGAAGGCTGCGGCCAGCGCCAGGTGTACATGCTCGGCCCGGCCAATGGCGACGCCAGCATCGTCGACTTCGACCTGGAGTACTGCGACAGCCGCCAGGCGATGCTCGAACGCCTGAATGCCTGGCTGGCGCGGCATGACCCCGACGCCATCATCGGCTGGAACCTGGTGCAGTTCGACCTGCGCGTGCTGCGCGATCACGCCCAGCGCCTGAAGGTACCGCTGCGCCTGGGGCGCGGTGGTGACGAGATGGGCTGGCGCGAGCATGGCAGCCGCAACAGCCACTTCTTCGCCGAGGCCGCCGGGCGGCTGATCATCGATGGTATCGAGGCGCTGCGTTCGGCGACCTGGAATTTCCCCTCGTTCAGCCTGGAGAACGTGGCGCAGGCGCTGCTGGGGGAGGGCAAGGCAATCGACAACCCCTACCAGCGCATGGCGGAGATCGATCGCCGCTTCGCCGAGGACAAGCCGGCACTGGCGCACTACAACCTCAAGGACTGCGAGCTGGTGACGCGCATCTTCGCGAAAACCGAGCTGCTGACGTTCCTGCTGGAACGGGCCACGGTCACCGGCCTGGCGGCCGACCGCAGCGGCGGTTCGGTGGCGGCCTTCACCCATCTCTACCTGCCGTTGATGCACCGCCAGGGCTTCGTCGCGCCCAACCTCGGCGAGCGCCAGCCGGAAGCCAGCCCCGGTGGTTTCGTCATGGATTCGCGCCCGGGCCTTTATGAGTCGGTGCTGGTGCTGGACTACAAGAGCCTTTACCCGTCGATCATCCGCACGTTCCTGATCGACCCGGTCGGCTTGATCGAGGGGTTGCGCCAGCTCGATGACGCGCACTCGGTGCCGGGTTTCCGCGGTGCGCGCTTCTCGCGCACCCGGCACAGCTTGCCGGCGATCGTCGCGCGTATCTGGGAAGGCCGTGACCTGGCCAAGCGTGATGGCAACAAGCCCTTGGCGCAGGCGTTGAAGATCATCATGAATGCCTTCTACGGCGTGCTTGGTTCGAGCGGTTGCCGCTTCTTCGACCCGCGTCTGGCCTCGTCGATCACCCTGCGCGGGCACCAGATCATGAAGCGTA
>JAEYXX010000104.1 GCA_023431055.1 Pseudomonadota bacterium | reverse complement strand
AGGCAAAAAAAACCCCGAGCTTCGTATGGGGAGGGAGAAGTTCGGGGTTCAAGGTCTGAACCGCTAGGGCGGGGTTCAGATGTCTGCCAACACTTAACACAACAAAGGAGCATTGAAGGGCTTAACGGCCATTCATGAACTCTGACCGGGCGGGTTTGCGGAAAGTTCATCGCTTTCTTAAAAACCATTTGCCATAAGAAAATATCTTTTGATTACCGGCATCCCCAAAACCAGAGCAGCCGCGGCTTTGCGCCGCGGCGAAGGACTCAGTGGGCCTCATCCCAGTTGGCACCGATGCCTACTTCCACCAGTAGCGGTACGTCCAGGGCGGCGGCGCCACTCATCAGGCTCTTGAGTTTGGCACTGACCTCATCGACCAGTTCCTCACGCACCTCCAGCACCAGTTCGTCGTGCACCTGCAGGATGATGCGCGCGTCGATGCCGCTGTCCTGCAGCCAGCTGTCCACTTTGATCATGGCGCGCTTGATGATGTCCGCCGCAGTGCCCTGCATCGGCGCGTTGATCGCCGCGCGTTCGGCGCCCTTGCGCATCGCCTGGTTCTGCGCATGGATTTCCGGCAGATACAGGCGACGGCCGTAGACCGTCTCCACATAGCCCTGCTCGGCGGCCTGCGCGCGGGTGCTTTCCATATAGGCCAGCACGCCGGGGTAGCGGGCGAAGTAGCGGTCGATGTAGGCCTGCGCCTCCTTGCGCTCGACGTCGATCTGCTTGGCCAGGCCGAAGGCGCTCATGCCGTAGATCAGGCCGAAGTTGATGGCCTTGGCCTTGCGCCGCTGGTCGCTGGTCACCTCCTCCAGCGCCACGCCGAACACCTCGGCGGCGGTGGCCTTGTGCACATCCAGGTCATGGTGGAAAGCATCGAGCAGGCCTTTGTCCTTGGCCAGGTGGGCCATGATGCGCAGCTCGATCTGCGAGTAGTCCGCCGCCATCAGTTTGTAGCCCTTGGGCGCGCCGAAGGCCTGACGGATGCGCCTGCCTTCGGCGGTGCGGATCGGAATGTTCTGCAGGTTCGGGTCGCTCGACGACAGCCGCCCGGTGGCCGCCACCGCCTGGTGGTAGCTGGTATGGATGCGCCCGGTGCGCGGGTTGATCTGCTCCGGCAGCTTGTCGGTGTAGGTGCTCTTGAGCTTGCTCAGGGAGCGGTACTGCATCAGTACCTTGGGCAGTTCGAAGTCCTGCTCGGCCAGCTCGGCGAGCACCGCCTCGGCGGTGGAAGGTTGCCCCTTGGCGGTCTTGCTGATCACCGGATAGCCGAGTTTCTCGTAGAGGATCACACCCAACTGCTTGGGCGAAGCGAGGTTGAATTCCTCGCCGGCGATCTCGAACGCCTTGCGCTCCAGCTCCACCAGTTTTTCACCCAGTTCGACACTCTGCTCGCCGAGCAGCTTGGCATCGACCAGCGCACCATTGCGCTCGATACGCGCCAGCACCGGCACCAGCGGGATCTCGATCTCGCGCAGCACCTTGGCCAGCGATGGCACGGCTTCGAGCCGGCCCCAAAGCTCCCGATGCAGGCGCAGGGTCACGTCGGCGTCCTCGGCAGCGTAAGGGCCGGCCTGTTCCAGGGCGATCTGGTCGAAGGTCAGCTGCTTGGCGCCGCGGCCGGCGATGTCCTCGAAGCGAATGGTGCTGTGGTTCAGGTATTTCAGGGCCAGGCTGTCCATGTCGTGGCGGGTGGCGGTGGAATCGAGCACATAGGATTCGAGCATGGTGTCGAAGGCCACGCCTTGCACCATGATCGGCGTGCTGGCATTGGCCAGGACGTTGATGTCGTACTTGGCGTGCTGACCGACCTTGGCCTTGGCCGGGTCTTCGAGGATCGGCTTGAGCGCCTTGAGCACGGCATCGCGGTCGAGCTGCTGCGGCACGCCCATATAGCTGTGCGCCAGCGGCACGTAGGCAGCCTCGCCGGCCTTGACCGCGAAGGACAGCCCGACCAGTTGCGCCTGCTGCGCGTCGATGCTGGTGGTCTCGCTGTCGAAGGCGATCAGCTCGGCCTGCTCCAGCTTCTTCAGCCAGGCGTCGAACTGCGCCTGCTCCAGCACCAGCTCGTAGTCGCCCGCGCCCATCAGCGGCGTCTCGGACGCTTGCTCGGTTGCCGGCCCGGCAGGCTCGGCGAACAGGTCGCCGGCCGGCACCGCGGCCTTGGCGGCCAGGGCCTTGTTCTGGCGCAGCAGGTCGTCCAGCCAGTTCTTGAATTCCAGCTGGCCGTACAGCTCGACCAGAGCGGCCTGATCCGGCTCGCCGGGATGCAGCGAGTCGATCTCGATATTCAGCGGCACGTCGGTCTTGATGGTCGCCAGCTGATACGACAGATAGGCCATCTCGCGATGCTCTTCGAGCTTGGCCGGCAGGCCCTTGGCGCCACGGATCGGCAGCTCGGGCACCTTGTCGAGGTTGGCGTAGAGCACATCGAGACCGCCGCCGACGCCAACCAGCAGGCCCAGCGCGGTCTTTTCGCCCACCCCGGGCACGCCGGGGATGTTGTCGACCTTGTCGCCCATCAGCGCCAGGTAGTCGATGATCAGCTCAGGGCCGACACCGAATTTCTCTTTCACGCCATCGGCATCGTAGACGCTTCCGGTCATGGTGTTGACCAGCGTAACGTGCGGGCAGACCAGTTGGGCCATGTCCTTGTCGCCGGTAGAGATCACCACGTCGCGCTTCTCAGCGGCCGCCTTGCGGGCCAGGGTGCCGATCACGTCGTCGGCCTCCACGCCTTCGACGCACAGCAGGGGCAGGCCCAGGGCGCGCACGCTGGCGTGCAGCGGCTCGACCTGGACGCGCAACTCGTCCGGCATGGACGGGCGATTGGCCTTGTACTCGGCGAACAGCTCGTCGCGGAAGGTGCCACCCTTGGCGTCGAAAACCACGGCAAAGGGGCTATCCGGGTACTGCTTGCGCAGGCTCTTGAGCATGTTCAGCACGCCCTTTACCGCTCCGGTGGGCATGCCCTTGGAGGTGGTCAGCGGCGGCAGGGCGTGGAAGGCGCGGTACAGGTACGAGGAACCGTCGACCAGAACGAGGGGAGCTTGGCTCATGCGCGGGATCAACCTTTTCGGCGGGTGCAGCGGTAGAATGACTGCATCATTGAATACAAGGAGCAAGGTTACCATGGGTACAGCCAAACGCCTTTTGCTGGTCGGCCTTATGGCCTGTCTTCCACTTGCCGCTCACGCCGAGGATCCGGTCTCGGGCGACCCGGACGTGACCATCCGCCAGGAGGGCGACCGCACCATTCAGGAATACCGGGTCAACGGCTTCCTCTATGCCATCAAGGTCATCCCGAAGAACGGTAAACCCTACTTTCTCGTTCGCGCCGATGGCAGCGACGGCAACTTCGTACGTTCGGACGATCCGGACATGCTGATCCCATCGTGGGAAATCTTTAGCTGGTAAGCGATTAAGGTCTGATATGTCGGTATTCACCCCC
>JAEYXX010000044.1 GCA_023431055.1 Pseudomonadota bacterium | reverse complement strand
TGCGTAAACCGGAACTCGCCGCCGCCATCGCCGAAAAGGCTGATCTGACCAAGGATCAGGCCAATCGTGTACTCAACGCCGTACTGGAAGAAATCACCGGTGCACTGAACCGCAAGGACAGTGTGACGCTGGTTGGCTTCGGTACCTTCGTCCAGCGCCACCGTGGTGCCCGTACGGGCAAGAACCCGCAAACCGGTCAACCGGTGAAGATCAAGGCCAGCAACACCGTCGCCTTCAAGCCGGGCAAGTCCCTGAAAGACGCGGTCAACTGAGCCCGCTGCCCGGAGCCGCCCGGCTCCGGGCTCCCCATCGCCGCCAGGCAGGCAAATGCGTTGTGCCCGCCGTGCTTTTGGCAGGCTGTAGTCTTGCAAGAAAACCACTACAATGCGCGGCCATCATCTTCGATCACGAGGGCCTGAGCATGAAATTCCGTTTTCTTCTGTGGATGCTGGGGCGCCTGATGGCCAAGGCCAGCCGTAACAATCCCGCCTTCCGCCAGCAGCTCGAAGGCCGTGACATGGTCTTTCAACTACACACCCTGGATGGCAAGGTTGCCCGCCACTTCATCGTGGCCGGTCAGCGAGTCACCAGCAAACGCGGTGTTGCCCAAGCGCCTGCTTTCGCCATTGGTTTCAAGGACGCCGCCTACGGCTTCGAGACCATGACCGCGAAGAACAAGCAGCTGGCTTTCATGCAGGGCATCCAGAACAAGGACATCCAGATCCAGGGCAATCCGGCGCTGGTCATGTGGTTTCAGGGGCTGACCAAGTACCTGATGCCGAAGAAGAAGACCGAGGCGCCGAAAAAGGCTGCCTGATAGCACCAGATCGCGTCGCGGCTGGCCGCGACGCTGCGCTTTGGTTAGGCTGCCGGGCAGGTCCCTGTGGAAAGCCTAAGCATGCGTCTTCTCCTCCTGTCCCTGCTGTTGCTGGTCGCCGCCACCGCGCAAGCCGAGCCGGCCCCCGCCAGAGCCCTGCTGCCGCTGTTCGAGCTGGCGGGCATCCATCTGCTCTGCGAACAAAGCGCGCCGCTGCTGCAGCGCGGCCAGAGCGAAGCCGAACAGAAACGTCTTGCGCAGCTGTTCGCCGGCGAGGCGTTTTGTCTGGAGCTGGCTGAGCGGGTTGGCTCCCGCTTCGATGCGCAGCAGAGCGAGCAGGTGCGCGAACGCCTCGACAGCCCTTTGGCGCGACGCTTCACTGCGGCCGAGCGAGCGGTCGGTGAGCAGCCCGAAGGCCTGGCTGAATACCGCCAGCGGCTGCAGGAGCAACCGCCTCGAGGGGCGCGTCTGGACCTGGTCAAGCGGCTCGATACGGCCGCGCGTACCACCGAGCTGGCCAGCCTGCTACGTTACGAGGTGGGCAAGACCCAGGCGCTGCTGGCGCTGAGGGCGCGGGGAGAGAACCTCGATGAGGCCGAGCTACAGGCGCAGACGCAGAAGCAGGCCGAAGCCATCCGCCAGTCCAGCGAGCAGGCGGTGGAAACCTTCATGTTCTATGCATACCGGCAGATGCCCAGCGATCAGTTGGCCGAATATGCGGCACTGTACGAGCACGCCAGCGTCAGCCAGCTGCTCGCCATCAGCCTGGAAGTGGTGCCGCAGTTGTTCGCCGAACGTCGCGAGCAGCTGCGCAAGACGGCGCTCAGGCCGTAACAGGCATCAGTGCGGAAACTGCGCCGCCAGTTCGCGTAGGGCGGCTTCGGCACTGAGCACCTTGCTCACGGCCTCCTCGGCTTTTTCCCGACTCAGGCCCAGCGCCTCGAACAACTCGTCGGGAATCTCGCTCTGCGGCCCTGCGCCGATGCCACGGTTGCGCAGCAGACTGACTGCCAGGCACACCAGGTTGGGGAAGGCAGCGTTGTCGCCTGCGTAGCTCGGGTCGTGCTGGAAACGCAGGGCGCTGGCCAGTTCCTCCGGCATGTCCCAGTGACGCATCAGCCAGGCACCGATCTGTTCGCGGGTGATGCCCAGCAGATGTTGTTCGATATGACTGTGCGACAGATGCGGGTTGACCTCCAGATGCCGGCAGATCAGCGAGAAGTGTGGTGGGAACACGTGCGCCAGGACCATATAGCCGAAGTTGTGCAACAGACCGGCGAGGTAGGTCAGGCCGGCTTCCGGGCGCTGCGCGCGGGGCATGGCACGAGTCAGGCCCTCGATCACCGCAGCGCTGTAGATCGCCTGCTGCCAGTAGGGCGTAGCGTGCTGCGGCTGGTCCTTGGGCAGACTCAGCGTCTTGCCAAGGGCCAGGCCGAGGGCCAGGTTGATTACTAGGTCGAAGCCCAGCACGCGGACGATGGCGTCCTCCACTGAGCGGATCTTGCCGGGTGCGGCGTAATAGGGCGACGCCGCCCAACTGATCACCTGGGCCGCCAGCGCCGGGTCGGTTTCCACCACGCCGGTGATGTCGTCCACCGTGGCGTTGGGGTCGACCCGCAGCTTGATGATCTTCTGCGCGGTTTCCGGCAGCGGCGGAATCTCGATGGTCTCTTCCAGACGCTGTTGAATTCGGCGCGCGGTAAAGGCGCGCACGGCCTGGGTGATTTCCTCGCGGTCATCATGCGGGCGATCCAGATTCGGTTTGATCGCGCTGACCGGCTCACCGAAACGCGCCGCGCTGGCCTTGCTCAACAGGGTCTTGAAGGCTTCGGTGGGAATTTCCAGCAGCACACCGGGCTGGCCGGAATCGATCAGCAGGCTGGGCACCTGCAGCAGGCGCTCCTCGTACAGGCAGGGCGAACTGGTCAGCGGCGGCAGGCCAGGCAGCGCGGCCAGACTGTGCTTGCCGAGCATGCGTTCCAGGCGTTCGGGTTTGACTGCGGTGAGCTGGCGCCCGGTCAGTTCCGCCAGGCGCGACAGATCCAGCAAGTGGCTGCGCGGGTAGAGCACCAGCAGGGCGCCAACCGCGTCGTCTACCAGCACGGCCTGCAGACGCGCCTCGCTCGGCTGGCCTGGGCGTTCCGCGCGTACCTGATAGGGCACGGCGAGTTTCTCCAGCAGTTGCACGATCACGGCGGGCGGTTGCGGATTGGCGTTGGCGGCGAGGGCGACTTCAGTCATAGCGGTATCCAGCGTTGGCGCATGTGCCTCGGAGTATAACCAGCGAGGCTTTGTGCAAAGGTTCGTGGCGACGGTTGTCCTGTGAGCAGGTTCACACTTGACCGTATTGCTGGCCGTGGCGCAACCAGCGCTCCAGCAATGGAGCTACATGTTGTGGCCAATGTTCCAGCAGTGCCTGCGCCGCGTCGCGCACGGCGGGCAGCAGGTCTGCGTCGCGCATCAGGTCGGCGACCTTGAATTGCAGCAGGCCGGTCTGCCGGGTGCCGAGCATTTCCCCGGGGCCACGTAGCTCCAGATCCTTCTCGGCGATAACGAAGCCATCGGTGGTCTCGCGCATGATCGCCAGGCGTTCGCGGCCCAGTTGCGACAGTGGCGCGTGATAGAGCAGCACGCAATGACTGGCGGCGCTGCCGCGACCGACCCGGCCGCGCAGCTGGTGCAGTTGCGCCAATCCCAATCTTTCCGGGTTCTCGATGATCATCAGGCTGGCGTTGGGTACGTCGACGCCGACTTCGATCACCGTGGTGGCCACCAGCAGCTGCAGGTGGCCCTGCTTGAATTCGTCCATCACCGCGGCCTTTTCGGCCGGTTTCATGCGCCCATGGATCAGCCCGACGCGCAGCTCGCCGAGCGCGGCGGAGAGCTCCTCGAAGCTGGTTTCCGCAGCCTGGCAGGTGAGCTCCTCGGATTCCTCGATCAGGGTGCACACCCAGTAGGCCTGACGCCCCTGCTGACAGGCGTTGCGCACCCGCTCTATGACCTCATCGCGGCGGCTGTCGGCGATCACCAGGGTGTTGACCGGCGTGCGCCCTGGCGGCAGCTCGTCGAGGATCGAGGTGTCCAGGTCGGCGTAGGCGCTCATCGCCAGAGTGCGCGGGATGGGCGTGGCTGTCATGATCAACTGGTGCGGGCAGAGGCGGCCGTCGATGCCCTTCTGGCGCAGAGCCAGGCGTTGCTGCACGCCGAAGCGATGCTGTTCGTCGATGATCACAAGAGCCAGACGCTTGAACTTCACTTCCTCCTGGAACAGGGCGTGGGTGCCGACCACCATCGGGCAGCCGCTGGCGATCTGTTCCAGTGCACTGGCGCGCGCCTTGCCCTTGAGCTTGCCGGCCAGCCAGGCTACGTCCAGGCCGAGCGGTGCCAGCCACTTGCTGAAGTTGAGAAAGTGCTGCTCGGCGAGAATCTCGGTGGGGGCCATCAGCGCCACCTGATAACCGGCCTCCAGCGCCTGCAAGGCGGCCAGGGCGGCGACCACCGTCTTGCCGGCGCCGACGTCACCCTGCACCAGGCGCAGCATCGGCTCGCTCTGCGCCAGGTCGTAAGCGATCTCGGCACCGACGCGCTGCTGGGCGCCGGTTGGGGCAAAGCCGAGGTTGGCCAGGTACTGCTGCGGCAGCTTCTTGGCAGGCGGCAGTGCTGGCGCCTGCTGCGCACGCACCTGTTCACGCAGGCGTTGTAGCGACAGCTGATGAGTGAGCAGTTCCTCGAAGGCCAGGCGATGCTGGGCCCAGTGACGGCCCTCGGCGAGTTCTTCGACATCGGCGTCCGGCGGCGGCCGGTGCAAATAGCGGATGGCCTCATCCAAGGGTGCCAGGCGATAGTCGCGGGCCAGCTCGTCGGGCAGCCAGTCCGGCAGGCTGCGTGGGCCCAGGCGGGCCAATGCCTGCTGGCTGAGCTGGCGCAGGCGCTGCTGGGTCAAGCCTTCGGTGGTCGGGTAGATGGGGGTCAGGCTCTGTTCCACCGGCGCCGGCTCGTCGCCGCTCTGCGCACGGTATTCCGGGTGGTAGATCTCCAGGCCCGTCGCACCGGGGCGCACTTCGCCATAGCAGCGCAGCGCCGTGCCGCGTTTGAGCCCTTCCTTCTGCGCCTGGCTGAAGTGGAAGAAGCGCAGGCTCAGCGTGCCGCTGCCGTCCTGCAGACGCACCAAGAGGCTGCGCCGCCGGCCCATGACCACGTCGGCGCCAGCGACGATGCCCTCGACCACCGCATCCTGCCCCGGGCGCAGCGCGCCAATGGGGGTGATGCGGGTGCGATCCTGATAGCGCAGCGGCAGGTGGAACAGCACGTCCTGCAGGTTTTCCAGGCCGACCTTGGCCAGCTTCTCGGCCAGGGCGGCGCCTACGCCTTTGAGCGCAGTGACGGAAACCGCTGCCAGCTCGCTCACCTCTGGCCTCAGACTGCCTTGGTCTGCGGGCTGCGGGCGACCGAGCAGAGGCGGATCGAGTCGGCCAGCACTTCGATGGCGTTGGGCCGCGGGAAGCTGGCACGCCAGGCGATGGCCACGGTACGGAACGGCACCGGCGCGCTGAGCGGACGTACTTCGATCACGCCCGGCGCATAGTGGTGGCTGTCCACCGCCGAGAACGGCAGGATCGACACGCCGAGGCCGGAGGCGACCATATGGCGGATGGTTTCCAGCGAGCTGGATTCCACTGTGGTGTGCTTGCCGTGGTCGTCGCCGCCCTTGCGCAGGGTCGGACAGGCTTCCAGCACCTGGTCGCGGAAGCAGTGCCCTTCACCGAGCAGCAGCAGGCTCTTGTCGTTGAGCAGCTTGGTGTCGATGGTCTTCAGCTCCGCCCAGGGATGGCCGGCCGGCAGCAGGGCGTAGAAGGGCTCGTCGTACAGCGGCTTGGTCAGTACGTCGGCCTCCTGGAACGGCAGGGCGATGATGATGGCGTCGAGCTCACCGGTGCGCAGTTTGTCACGCAGGATATGGGTGAAGTTTTCCTCGATGTACAGCGGCATGTCCGGGGCGACCCGGTGCAGCTGCGGAATCAGGTGCGGGAACAGATAGGGGCCGACGGTGTAGATGGCGCCAATCTTCAGTGGGGCGGTCAGCTGGTTCTTGCCGGCCTGGGCCAGTTCGCGAATGCCCTGGGCCTGCTCCAGCACCTTCTGTGCCTGGGTGACGATGCCCTCACCGACCGGGGTCAGGCGCACGGCGCTCTTGCTGCGCTCGAAGATCAGCACGCCCAGCTCGTCCTCCAGCTTCTTCACGCCCACCGACAGGGTCGGCTGGCTGACGTGGCAACGCTCGGCGGCGCGGCCGAAGTGTTGTTCCTGGGCGAGGGTGACGATGTACCGCAGTTCGGTGAGGGTCATAGTGTTTATCCATTAAATTGCCGACAAGCATAGCCTTTGCATACGAATGAACCAACCGGGCTAAACTGCGCCTTTGCATAAATGTCATGGAGAAAAGCATGTCGGGATGCAACAGCCTGCTGATTGCCGGGTGTGGAGACGTCGGTACCCGCCTTGGCCTGCGTATGGCCGCACAAGGCTGGCGCGTGATCGGTATGCGTCGCAACGTGGCCGCGCTACCTACCGCCATCGAGCCGCTGGCCGGCGATCTGCACGCCGATGCCTGTCCGGCGGATTGGCCGCAAGGGCAACTGGATTACCTGGTGTACTGCGCCGCCGCCACCGAGCATGACGAGGCCGGCTATCGCGCCGCCTATGTCGAGGGGCTGCGCCGCGTGTTGAGCTGGTTGGCGCAGCATGGCCAGCGCCCGCGGCGCATCCTGTTCGCCTCCAGCAGCGGCGTGTACGGGCAGCAGGAGGGCGAGTGGATCGACGAGGGCTCTGTGGCTGAAGCGCAGAGTTTTTCTGCGGTGATCATGCGCGAGGCCGAACGTGTAGTGCTCGACAGCGGGTTGCCGGCGACCACGGTGCGTCTGACCGGCCTCTACGGCCCCGGCCGGGAATGGTTGCTGAGCCAGGTGCGCGGCGGCTATCGCGTCAGCGAGACGCCGCCGCTGTATGGCAATCGCATTCATGTCGAGGATGCTGCCGGCCTGTTCACCACGCTGTTGCAGGCGGATGCCGCCGGTGTGCCCTTGGCCGATTGCTACCTGGGCGTCGACGACGAGCCGGCGCCGCTGCACGAAGTAGTGGGTTGGCTGCGTGAGCAACTGGGCGTCAGCCACTGGAGCGACGAGCAGCGCGTGCGCCGAGCCGGTAGCAAGCGTTGCCGCAATGCCCGCGCCCGTGCGCTGGGTTGGGTGCCGCAGTATCCGAGCTACCGCGAGGGCTATGCGGCGATCCTCGCCGAGCGCTGAAATGGACGCCAACAGTTTGCTGGCCAAGCCCTGGCTGCCGGGCGTCGAGCTGTTTCACGCCGACTTCTCCGGGCAGGCCTTTGGCCGACATAGTCATGATGCCTTCGCCATCGGCGCCATCGTGCAGGGTGTCGGTGGCTACCAGTGTCGTGGTCAGCGCTATGCGCTGCCTGCCGGCACCCTGTCGCTGATGAACCCCGAGGAGCCGCATACCGGGCATGCCGAGTCTGCGCGTGTGGTCTATCGCATGCTCTATATCGAAGAGTCGCGGCTGCCGGCGCTGCTCGGGCGCAAGCGCCTGCCCAACGGCTTCAGCACACTCAATCCGGATGACGACGGCCGCGTCGCGGCAAGCCTTGCGCAGCTGGCTGGCGAGTTCGAGCGCAGTGATGCGCTGGCGTTGGAGAGCGAACTGCTGGCGTTGCTGGAGCTGGTCTTCGTGCGGCACGGCGGCTTGCGCGAGGCGCGCCCGGCATGTCGCGACAGCGGGGTGGCGGCGTACCTGCGCGATTACCTGGAAGCGCACTACGCCGAGGCTGTCAGCCTCGAGCAATTGGCTGCCTTGGTGCAGCGTCACCCGCGCCACCTGATCGAGGCATTTCGCCGTGCCTATGGCGTGCCGCCACACACCGATCTACTGCAGCGCCGAGTGCGTGAAGCCAAGCGCAGGTTGTTGCAAGGTCAGGCCCTGGCCGATGTCGCACTGGAACTGGGCTTTTATGACCAGGCGCATTTCAACGGGGTGTTTCGCCGTTTCACCGGGGTCACTCCGGGGCGTTTTCGCTCCGTGGCGCAGGCCTGATTCGGCAAGGCTTTGCGCGAACTTGCATCGGGGCGCGCCAAGTTGTTCGGCAGCGATTGCCTCGCTGTAGAGCCTGAGTTTTTTCCAATACATCGACACCGCTGGTTGCCGACACTGCCTCCGCCAAACGGAGGTGCCATGTTCGCATTGTTTCTACTGGTGGCCGGTACTCATTTCGCGGCCTTGCTGTCGCCTGGGCCGGACTTCTTTCTATTGATTCGTACCGCTCTGGCCAAGGGCCGGCACCAGGCCGACGGTTGCGCCTGCGGCATCGCGCTGGCCAACCTGCTG
The DNA here is from genome assembly GCA_023431055.1 of Pseudomonadota bacterium. GTDB lineage: Bacteria > Pseudomonadota > Gammaproteobacteria > Pseudomonadales > Pseudomonadaceae > Aquipseudomonas. The sequence goes on along the minus strand of JAEYXX010000044.1, from coordinate 14,371 downwards.
AGCATGCTGCTGGTGCTGTTCGTCATGGCGTTGTTACCCGCCGAGGGCAGTTGGCTGTGGCGCGGCTTGCAGGTCGTCGGCGGGCTGTATTTCGCCTGGAGCGGCCTGCAGGCGCTGGCCTCGCGGCGAGATCTGGTCCTACCGCAGGGTGATCAACTGAGGCTGGGCGGGGTGTGGAAGGGCATGCGTCAGGGCCTTCTGGCCAGCAGCCTCAACCCCAAATTGCCGCTGTTCTATGCCGGGCTATTCGGGGTCTTGCGCGAGTCGGCAATGCCGGCATGGGGGCTGGGCCTGGCGATGCTGTGGATGACCCTGGTGGTGCTGTTCTGGGATCTGGCGCTGGTGCGTCTGCTCGATCAGGCGCGCTGGCGCAGCTGGTTGCAGCGTCGCGTGCGCTGGCTGGATCGCGGTTACGGTGGCCTGTTGCTGGCGCTGGGAGGCTGGCTGTTGCTGGGGGCTCTATAGCGTGGCGCCGCTCCTGCCCGGAGGCGGCGCCGGCTGATCAGCGGCGTTTGAGCAACCAGCGTTGCGGGCCGGGCTGGTACTCGGGCATCTCGTCGAACTGGGCGCGGTTCTGCGCTTCGAAGATGCGTAGCTGATTGCCTTCATGCACGAACAACCAGGGGCTACCCTGATCACCGGCTTGCAGCCAAAGGCTGTCATGTTCGCCGCTCATGGCCGCGCAGTCGCCTGCCAGGCACAGGGCGAAGCGTTCGGCGCCGGGCAGGCCTTGTACCTGCCCGTCGCTGTTGAAGCGCACCAGGCCGCCCTGGCCCAGACCTTCCTCGATCAGCCAGTCGCCGCCCAGGTAGTCGCGATATAGCGCCTGCTCGAAGCTGCTGCCCAGTGGCTTGGGTTCGCTGGAGCCTTTGACGCGGGCGAAGTGCTGCTCGGGCCAGTATTCGCTGGCGATCTGCACCAGTTCGCCGTTCTGAATGGCGAGCTGCTCGTTGTAATCACCGTAGAAGGTCACCTGCCAACGCCCCTCTCCGGCACCCTGCAGCCTGCCCTCGGCCAGCTCGAAGCCGTTGCTGTAGCTGGCCTGCTGCTGTTCGGGGTTGATCTGCCATTCGAGGTTGGGGCCGTAGGCGAGCAGGGCTTCGCGCAGGCGACCGCTCTCGCGGGCGGCATCGATGGCAGCCTGGTTGATCCAGGTACCGCTCGGGTCGTTGTTAGGTGTGCTGGCGCAGCCGCTCAGCAGGGCGGCCAGTAACAACAGAGGAAGCAGACGCATGGCGATCTCCATGCCGGGGAAGGGCGAGCGGGGTCTGTTGCCCCGCTCGAACGACTCAGAACCTGTTCACGATCTGCTGCGCGTCGGCCATGCTGCGTTGAAACCAGGCTCAAAATGCTCATTTACAGCTCGTAAACTGCGCTTTTTCGCCTGATTTCGCCTTGCCTGGCTCTAGCTCGCGAGATCGTGAGCAGGCTCTTACTCGATGACCAGAATAGCGTCCATTTCCACCTGCGCACCGCGCGGCAGAGCGGCTACGCCGATAGCGGCGCGAGCCGGGTAGGGCTGTTCGAAGTAGCGGCCCATGATCTCGTTGACCTTGGCGAAGTGCGAGAGGTCGGTGAGGAAGATGTTCAGCTTGACGATGTCCTTGAACGAGCCGCCGGCGGCTTCAGCAACCGCCTTGAGGTTCTCGAACACCTGCACGGTCTGTGCTTCGAAGCCTTCGACCAGCTCCATGCTCACCGGATCCAGCGGGATCTGGCCGGACATGTACACGGTGTTGCCGGCCTTGATCGCCTGGGAGTAGGTGCCGATGGCGGCCGGGGCCTTGTCGCTGGTGATGACGGTCTTGCTCATGAATCGCTCCTTGTGAGGACTGGCTGGGTCGAGCACCCAGCCTACAGACTGGAAATAGGGGAATTGTGTCAGGCGCGTACTCGGGTGATACGCATCACGCCCTTGAGCGAGCGCAGTTTCTTGATCACACGGGCCAGGTGCACGCGGTCATGCACGCTGACCACCAGTTGCACCACGCTAATACGGCCGTCGCGTTCGTCCATGCTGATCTTCTCGATATTGCCATCGGCGGCATTGACACTGCTGGCCAGCAGAGCGATCAGGCCGCGCTGGTGTTCCAGCTCGACGCGCAGTTCGACGTTGAATTCGCCGGTGACATCCTTGGCCCAGTTGAGCTGGATGCATTTTTCCGGGTTGTGGCGGATGTCGACGATGTTCCGGCAGCTTTCCATGTGCACCACCATGCCCTTGCCGGCGGACAGGTAGCCGACGATGGGGTCGCCCGGAATCGGCGTGCAGCACTTGGCGTAGCTCATCACCAGACCTTCGGTGCCGCGAATCGCCAGCGGCCCTTCGCTGCTCGGCAGGGTGTCGTCGCCATTTTCGGCCAGCAGGCGGCGGGCGACGACGTAGGCCATGCGGTTGCCCAGGCCGATGTCTTCGAGCAGATCCTCGATCACTTCCTGGCGGTACTCGCCGAGCACCGCTTGCACGCGCTCGGGGGCAATCTTCTCCAGGTGCGTATCGAAGCTGGCCAGCACCTTGTTCAGCAGGCGTTCGCCGAGGCTGATGGATTCCGAGCGGCGCTGCTGCTTGAGGGCATGGCGGATATGCGTGCGCGCCTTGCCGGTGACAACGAAGTTGAGCCAGGCCGGATTCGGTCGGGCGCCCGGTGCGGTGACGATTTCCACCGTCGAGCCGCTTTCCAGCGCCTGCGACAGCGGTGCCAGGCGACGGTTGATGCGGCAGGCGATGCAGGTGTTGCCGACGTCGGTGTGCACCGCGTAGGCGAAGTCGACCGCCGTGGAGCCTTTTGGCAGCTCCATGATGCGGCCCTTGGGCGTGAACACGTAGACCTCGTCCGGGAACAGGTCGATCTTCACGCTTTCGATGAATTCCAGCGAGTTGCCGGCGCGTTGCTGCAGCTCCAGCACGCCCTTGACCCACTGCCGTGCGCGGGCATGGTTGCCCTTGGGCACTTCGTCGTCGTTGGACTTGTACAGCCAGTGCGCGGCGATGCCGTTGTTGGCCATCTCTTCCATCTCGCGGGTGCGGATCTGGATCTCGATGGGCACGCCGTGCATGCCGAACAGCGTGGTGTGCAGCGACTGGTAGCCGTTGGCCTTGGGTATCGCGATGTAATCCTTGAAGCGCCCGGGCAGCGGCTTGTACAGGTTGTGTACGGCGCCGAGCACGCGGTAGCAGGTGTCGACCTTGTCGACGATGATGCGGAAGGCGTAGACGTCCATGATCTCGTTGAACGCCTTACGCTTGCCGCGCATCTTCTGGTAGATGCTGTAGAGGTGCTTCTCGCGGCCGATCACTTCGCCTTCCATGCCTTCGCGCTGCAGGCACATCTGGATCGATTCCTCGATCTTGGCCACGATTTCCTTGCGGTTGCCCCGAGCGCGGCGCACGGCGGCGCGGATGCGCTCGGAGCGCATCGGGTGCATGGCCTTGAAGCCCAGGTCTTCGAACTCCACGCGCATGTTGTGCATGCCCAGCCGGTTGGCGATGGGCGCGTAGATTTCCAGAGTTTCCTTGGCGATGCGCCGGCTCTTCTCGTGCGGCATGGCATCGAGGGTGCGCATGTTGTGCAGGCGGTCGGCGAGCTTGACCAGAATCACGCGGATGTCGCGGGCCATGGCCATGGCCATCTTCTGGAAGTTCTCGGCCTGCGCCTCAGCCTTGGTCTCGAAGTTCATCTGGGTCAGCTTGCTGACCCCGTCGACCAGTTCGGCCACGGTTTCGCCGAACTGCGCGTTGAGCGCTTCCTTGGCGATGCCGGTGTCTTCGATGACGTCGTGCAGCATGGCGGCCATCAGGCTCTGATGATCCATGTGCATGTCGGCGAGGATGCTGGCCACGGCCAGCGGATGGGTCACGTAGGCTTCGCCGCTGCGGCGGCGTTGCCCGTCGTGCGCCTGTTCGGCGTAGAAGTAGGCCCGGCGAACCAGGTTGACCTGGTCATGGCCGAGATAGGCCGAAAGTCGGTCGGCGAGAGCGTCTATGCCAGCCATGGGTAGTTCCCCCGTTGGCAGCTGTGGCCCTGCGCCGTGCGACTTCGACCCGGCATCATCGACTTACAGAGGCTCGTTGGCCTCTTCCTCGAAGGCAGCGAACAGCGGTTCTTCTTCGACGATGTCTTCCTGGGCGACCACTTCGTAGTCCACCAGGCCGGCAGCGATTTCGCGCAGGGCAACTACGGTGGGCTTGTCGTTTTCCCAAGCCACTTTCGGCTCTTTGCCGCCGGTGGCCAGCTGGCGCGAACGCTTGGTCGCGAGCATGACCAGTTCGAAGCGGTTATCAACGTTGTCCAGGCAATCTTCGACGGTAACGCGAGCCATGGTGTTCCTCGTAACTTGTGCGGATAAGCTTGGCCCGAGCGGGCGAGCGGACTGAATAGTCTAAAAAATCACCAGCGACAATGGAAGCGCTGTTTTACGCCAGCAGTTCGCTGAGCAGGCCGGCATGGCGCTGCTGTTGCTGAGCCTGCGCCAGCTGGTTGCTGCGGAAGATGGCTTTCAGGTCGCTCAGGGCGTGGTTGAAGTCATCGTTGATCACCAGGTAGTCGTACTCGACATAGTGGCTCATTTCGCTGACGGCCTCGCGCATACGACGCTCGATGATCTCGCCGCTGTCCTGGCCACGATGGGTCAGGCGATGGCGTAGCGCTTCCTGGGTCGGCGGCAGGATGAAGATGGACTTGGCCTGCGGCATCAGTTTGCGCACCTGCTGCGCGCCCTGCCAGTCGATCTCCAGGATCAGGTCGAAGCCTTCGGCCAGGGTCTGCTCGACCCACTTCTGCGAGGTGCCGTAGAAGTTGTCGAACACCTGGGCATGCTCGAGGAACTCGCTGCGCTCGATCATGGCACTGAACTGGGCATGGTCGACGAAGTGGTAGTTGACCCCGTCCACCTCGCCCGGGCGCATGGCGCGGGTGGTGTGCGATACCGAGACGCGAATCTGCGGTTCGCTCTCGATCAGAGCCTTGACCAGGCTGGTCTTGCCGGCGCCGGAGGGTGCGGAAACGATGTAGAGGGTGCCGGTAGTGATGGCCATGAAAAACGTCCTGAGAAATCTTGCGGAATTTTAAAAGCGTAGCGAGCGACGGCTAGGCAAGGCGAAATCAGGTGAGAAAGCGGAGTTTACGACTGTAAATGAGCATTTCGAACCTGATTTATACGCTTCGCTCCCCTTCGGGCCAGCCTTCGGCTGTTACTACGCTTTGCTTCGTTTCAACGCGGCATAGCCTAGCGCAGTAGTTTTTACTCGATGTTCTGCACTTGCTCGCGCATCTGTTCGATGAGCACCTTCAGATTGACCGCAGCCTGCGTGCTGCGCGGGTCGAACGCCTTGGAACCGAGGGTGTTGGCTTCGCGGTTGAGCTCCTGCATGAGGAAGTCCAGGCGCCGCCCGGCAGCGCCACCGGCCTTGAGCACGCGACGCACTTCGCTGACGTGGGTGCTCAGGCGATCCAGTTCCTCGGCCACATCGCTCTTCTGCGCCAGCAGCACCAGCTCCTGCTCCAGGCGTTGCGGGTCGAGCTCAGCCTGCATCTCGGCGAAGCGGGTTTCGATCTTGGTGCGCTGGCCGGCGAGCATCTGCGGCACCAGTTCGCGCAGGGCAGCGACTTCCTCGAGTATGCTGTCGAGGCGCTCGTTGAGCAGCTTGGCCAGCTCGGCGCCTTCACGGGCGCGGCCGGCCTTGAGCTCGCCCAAGGCCTGGTCGAACAGCTTCAGCGCGGCGGCGTTGAGCGCTTGCGGATCGGCCGAGTCGGCCACCAGCACGCCGGGCCAGGCCAGCACTTCCAGCGGGTTGAGCGGCGCCGGTTGCTGGATCAGCGCGGCGACCTGCTCGGCGGCGGCGATCAGTTGGCGCGCACGCTCACTGTCGACCTGCAGTTGCTTGCCGGCGCTTTCTTCGGCGAAGCGCAGCGTGCATTCCACCTTGCCGCGCGAAAGGCCCTGGCGCAGCGACTCGCGCACCGCGCCTTCGAGATCGCGGAAGGCGTCGGGCAGGCGCAGGTGCGGCTCGAGATAGCGGTGATTGACCGAGCGCAGTTCCCAGCTCAGGGTGCCGTGGGCGGTTGCCTGCTCGTTGCGGGCAAAGGCCGTCATGCTGTGAACCATGGGGTACCTCGCGGAAGTCAGCTCGAAAAGCGCAGGATTGTAGCTCAGCGCGCCTGTCCATTTCATGCGCGGACGTTCAGGCCTGCCGTCAGTTGCCGGCAATTCGGCATGTCGCCGCGGTCGACCGCCCCCTATAATGCGTGCTGTTTTCACTTAACGAAGTAGGTATCGCTCGATGAAACGTCCCAGTGGCCGCGCCGCCGATCAGTTGCGCTCGATTCGCATCACCCGCAACTACACCAAGCATGCCGAGGGTTCGGTACTGGTCGAGTTCGGCGATACCAAGGTGATTTGCACCGTCAGCGTCGAATCCGGCGTGCCGCGCTTCCTCAAGGGCCAGGGCCAGGGTTGGCTGACCGCCGAATATGGCATGCTGCCACGCGCCACCGGCGAGCGTAACCAGCGTGAGGCCAGCCGCGGCAAACAGGGCGGTCGTACCCTGGAAATCCAGCGCCTGATCGGTCGTTCGCTGCGTGCCGCACTGGACATGAGCAAGCTCGGCGAGAACACCCTGTACGTCGATTGCGATGTGATCCAGGCTGACGGTGGCACTCGTACCGCGTCCATCACCGGTGCCATGGTGGCGCTGATCGATGCGCTGAAAGTGCTGAAGAAGCGTGGTTCGCTCAAGGGCGAGCCGCTCAAGCAGATGATCGCAGCAGTGTCGGTGGGCATCTATCAGGGCGAGCCGGTGCTGGACCTGGACTACCTGGAAGACTCCGCCGCCGAGACCGACCTCAACGTGGTGATGACCAATGCCGGCGGCTTCATCGAGGTGCAGGGCACCGCCGAAGGCGCGCCGTTCCAGCCTGACGAATTCAACGCCATGCTGGCACTGGCACAGAAGGGTATGAACGAGATCTTTGAACTGCAGAAGGCCGCTCTGGTCGACTGAAATCTTTAGCCGAGCAAGGAGCACCCGTATGAACGACGATATGCAAAACCCGGTTCCTACGCCCAGTCAGGAAGCGCGTCAGTGGGCCATGTTCTGCCACTTTGCCGCGTTTCTCGGCCTGGTGTTCCCCTTCGGCAATCTGCTTGGCCCGCTGATCGTCTGGCAGGTGAAGAAGGATCTCGACCCCTTCGTCGATGCGCAGGGCAAGGAAGCGCTGAACTTCCAGATCAGCGTAGCGCTGGCCGCAGTGGTCTGCTTCATCCTGATGGTAGTGGTCATCGGCTTCCCGCTGCTGATGCTGTTGGGTCTGGCGGCGCTGGTGCTGACCATCATCGCGGGTATCAAGGCCAATGAAGGGCAGCCCTATCGCTACCCCTTCAGTTGGCGTTTGGTGAAGTAAACCTGCGGACAACAAAAAGCCGGCGATAAGCCGGCTTTTTCGTACCAGTCGATCAGACGCTGAGAATCCAGTCGTAATCGACGATCAGCGGCGCATGCTGGGAGAAGCGCGGCTGGCGTGGCAGGCGTGCGCTGCGCACACTACGGCGCATGCCCGGTGTGAGCAGCTGGTAGTCGAAGCGATAACCCAGGTTGAGCATCTCCGCCTGCTCGTTGTCCGGCCACCAGCTGAACTGGTCGCCTTCGCGGCTGACTTCGCGCAGGGCGTCGACATAGCCCATGTTGCCAATCACTTCATCCATCCAGGCACGCTCGGGTGCCAGGAAGCCCGGTGATTGCTGGCAGTCACGCCAGTTCTTCACATCCATCTTCTGGTGCGCCACGTGCAGCGAGCCGCAGTAGATGTACTCGCGACGCTTGCGCCGTTGCTTGTCCAGATAATGGGTGAAGTCGTCCATGAACTTGAATTTCTGATTCAAGCTCTCGTCACCGTCCCGCCCGCTTGGTAGCAGCAGGGTGGCGATACTTACCTTGTCGAAATCGGCCTGCAGGTAGCGCCCGTAGCGATCGGCCATCTCGAAGCCGAGGCCGCTGATCACCGCCTTGGGTTGCAATCGCGAGTAGAGCGCCACGCCACCTTGGCTGGGCACTTCACCGTCGCATGCATAGAGGAAATAACCATCCAGTTGGAAGGCTTGGTCGTCCATTTCAAAGGCGGAGGCACGGGTGTCTTGCAGGCAGATCACGTCGGCATTCTGGGCTTGCAGCCAGCTGAGCAGACCTCGCTCGGCCGCAGCCTGAATACCATTCACGTTCACACTGATGATCCGCATAAATGGCCCCCAAAAACACATGCATGTATGATACCCGAGCTCACCTCATTTAGCTAAATCCGTGCCGTCCGAGACTTTTCATGCAAGCGTACCAGCGCGATTTCATTCGTTTTGCCATCGAGCGCGGGGTTCTGCGTTTCGGTCAATTCACCCTCAAGTCCGGGCGTACCAGCCCCTACTTTTTCAACGCCGGCCTGTTCGACAGCGGCCTTGCGCTGGCGCAGCTGGGGCGCTTCTACGCGGCGGCCATCGTTGACAGTGGCATCGATTTCGACGTGCTGTTCGGCCCGGCCTACAAGGGTATTCCGCTGGCGGCGACCACGGCCGTGGCGCTGGCCGAGCATCATCAGCGCGATCTGCCCTGGTGCTTCAACCGTAAGGAAGCCAAGGACCATGGCGAAGGCGGCACCCTGGTCGGTGCGCCGCTCAAGGGCCGTGTGCTGATCGTCGATGATGTGATCACCGCCGGCACTGCCATTCGCGAAGTGATGCAGATCATCCAGGGCCAGGGCGCTCAGGCCGCCGGCACCCTGATCGCGCTGAACCGTCAGGAGCGTGGTCAGGGCGAGCTTTCCGCGATTCAGGAAGTCGAGCGCGACTTCGGCATGCCGGTAGTGAGCATCGTGTCACTCGAACAGGTACTGGAATATCTGGCAGGGGATGCTGAACTGAAGCAATATCTGCCGGCTGTCGAAGCCTATCGCGCCGAGTACGGAATCTAGCCCTAGCACAAGGTCGTCCTATGCCTGCACCGCTCCTGACCCGCTGTACGCTGCTATGTAGTCTGCTGCTGCCGTTGTCCGGAGTGGCCGCCGAGCTGTATCGCTATGTCGATGACAAGGGCGTGACGGTGCTCAGCCGCCAGGGCGTGCCGCCGGAGTTCATCGGCAAGGGTTATGAAGTGCTCAATGACCAGGGCCGCGTCGTGCGGGTGATTCCGCCGGCACCGACGCCGGAAGAATTTGCCCGCATGCAGGCAGACAAGGCGCGCGCCAGCAGCGATGCTCAGCTGCTGCGCCTGTACACCAATCTCGATGACGTCGACCGCGCCCGCGAACGCAAGCTGGCCGAGCTCGACAGCGTTACCAGCGTGGCGCGCGGCAATCTGCAGTCGGTGCGCACTCAGCAGGCCAACCTGCAGAGCCAGGCCGCCGATCACGAACGTGCCGGGCGCCCGGTGCCGGAGCATTTGCTGGTGCAGATCAATAACCTCAAGGAAGAACAGCAGCGTCTGCAGCGCGACATCGCCCGCTACAAGGAGACGCGTGCCCAGGCCGAAGCGGGTTTCGCCGCTGATCGCGCACGTTTGGCCGAGCTGTTCGGCGAGCCGCAGAAAAAGCCTTAAGGCTCGGTAATTCAGCTCTGCGGCTGAGTCTTCTCGAAACCCCCGATCTTTTCTCTTAGCCACTGCGGCAGCGGCGCACTGCTGCGTGTCGCGCTGTCGGCATACACGTAGACGATTTCGCCGCTGGTCAGTAGCTCGCCGTCACGCCAGATGCCAAGGGCGAAAGTCAGGCTGGAGCGACCCAGGCGTGCACTGCGGATGCCAATCTGTAGCTCATCGTCGAAGCGTGCCGGGGCGCGATATTCGAGCAAGGTGCGGATGGCAAAGAAATCGCCGCCGTCCTGGACCAGCTCAGCGGGGTAGGCGACGCCGAGGGCGCGAAAGTACTCGGTGATGGCGACGTCGGCGTAGGTCAGGTAATGGCCGTTGAAGACGATGCTTTGCGGGTCGACCTCGGCCCAGCGCACGCGCAGTGGATGGAAGAAGGTGAACTGGCTGGCTTCGGGCTGGCTGCTCATGGGCGTTCCTTTATGAAGGTTGCCTGATGAGCGTGCGTGTTGCGCAGGAGTGCGGCAAGTTCGAGTCGCGGTGCGGATGGCTTGTGATAAGGCCGCTCGATGGTCGGTGCCGGGGTAGGTCCAGATGTGGATTGCCCTGCGCTTGCGGGCCTATCCTAGGGGCTCCAGGCTTTACTCTGTACTCGTTTATCCGAAGAGGGCATGTGGCATCTTGTCCTCTCCCGCCCTGCGGGAGAGGGTCATCAGAAGGCCGCGTAGCGGCCGCTGTTAAGGGCGCTTGCGGTTGCTGATCATGGTGCCGTTGCCGACATCGGTGAAGATTTCCAGCAACACGGCATTGGGTACACGACCATCGATGATGTGCGAGCTGGTCACGCCACCCTGCACCGCTTCCAGTGCGCATTTGATCTTCGGCAGCATGCCGCCATAGATGGTGCCGTCGGCGATCAGTTCGTTGACTTGCTCGGTGTTCAGGCCGGTGAGCACCTCACCCTGCTTGTTCATCAGGCCGGCGATATTGGTCAGCAGCATCAGCTTCTCGGCTTTCAGCGCTTCGGCCACCTTGCCGGCCACCAGGTCGGCGTTGATGTTGTAGGACTCGCCATCCGGGCCGACGCCGATGGGCGCGATGACCGGGATGAAATCGCCCTTGACCAGCATGTTGAGCAGGTCGGTGTTGACCCCGGTGACTTCGCCGACATGGCCGATGTCGATGATCTCCGGCTGGGTCATCTCCGGCGTCTGGCGGCTGACCTTGAGCTTGCGCGCGCGGATCAGGCCAGCGTCCTTGCCGGTCAGGCCGATGGCGCTGCCACCGTGCTGGTTGATCAGGTTGACGATGCTCTTGTTGACCTGGCCGCCCAGCACCATTTCCACCACGTCCATGGTGGCGGTATCGGTGACGCGCATGCCATCGATGAAGTGGCTTTCGATGGACAGCCGCTTGAGCAGATCGCCGATCTGCGGGCCGCCACCGTGTACCACCACCGGGTTGATGCCGACCGCCTTCATCAGCACGATGTCGCGGGCGAAGCCCTGCTTCAGTTCCTCGCTTTCCATGGCGTTGCCGCCGTACTTGATCACCAGGGTCTTGCCGACGAAGCGGCGGATATAGGGCAGGGCTTCGGACAGTACCTTGGCAACCTGGGCGGCGGCGTCACGCTCGAGGGTCATGCAGGTGGCTCCTGGAACAATCGATCAGAATGGTAGTTGCAGGTCGGGGGCGACCTTGAGCAGTTGAGTGCGGAAGATATCCTGGATGCGCTCCAGCTCTTCCTGGGTGTCGGCTTCGAAGCGCAGTACCAGCACCGGCGTGGTGTTGGACGCGCGAATCAGGCCCCAGCCCTTGGGATAGTCGACGCGTACACCGTCGATGCTGGTGATGTTCGCTTCGCCCCACTGACCTTCACGCTGCAGACGTTCGATCATGCCGAACTTGGTCTGCTCGGTGACCTTGATGTTGATCTCCGGCGTGGAAATATCGCTGGGGAAGGCGCTGAACACCTGTTCGGCGTTGCGTTTTTCCAGGCTGAGGATTTCCAGCAGACGGGCAGCGCTGTAGATGCCGTCGTCGAAACCGTACCAGCGCTCCTTGAAGAAGATGTGACCGCTCATCTCGCCGGCCAGCAGGGCGCCGGTTTCCTTCATCTTCTTCTTGATCAGCGAATGGCCGGTCTTCCACATCACCGGACGGCCACCGTAGCCGCTGATCAGCGGGGTCAGGCGACGGGTGCATTTGACGTCGAAGATGATGTCGGCACCGGGGTTGCGCGAGACCACGTCCTTGGCGAACAGCATCAGCAGGCGGTCGGGGTAGACGATGTTGCCGGTGTTGGTCACCACGCCGACGCGGTCGCCGTCGCCATCGAAGGCCAGGCCGAGGTCGGCGTTCTCGGATTTCACACGGGCGATCAGATCGACCAGGTTCTCCGGCTTGCCCGGATCCGGGTGGTGATTGGGGAAGGTGCCATCCACTTCGCAGAACAGCGGGATCACGCTGCAGCCGAGGGCTTCGATCAGTTGCGGGGCGATCACGCCGGCCGCGCCGTTGCCGCAGTCGACCACAACCTTGAGCGGCTTGGCCAGGGCGATGTCGTCACGGATGGTCTTGAAGTAGCGCGGCAGTACGTCGACCTGCTGTACGCTGCCGACGCCCGTGGCCAGGTCGTTGTTGTCCAGGCGGGTTTTCAGTGCCTGGATCTGCTCGTTGGCCAGGGTGTCGCCAGCGATGATGATCTTGAAGCCGTTGTAGTCCGGCGGGTTGTGACTGCCGGTCAGCATCACGGCCGAACGACCTTCCAGCACGTTGGCAGCAAAGTACACCACCGGGGTCGGCACCATGCCGATGTCGGTCACTTCGCAGCCGCAGTCGAGCAGGCCCTGTACCAGTTGTTGCAGCAGTTCGGGGCCGGACAGACGGCCGTCACGGCCGACGATGACCTTGGGCTCGCCCTGGGCCAGGCTCTGTGAGCCAATGGCGCGGCCTATCCAGTAGGCATACTCGGCGGTCAGGGTGTCACCCACCACGCCGCGGATGTCGTAGGCGCGAAAGATATCGGCGGGAAGTTTTGGGGCGCTTTGGCTAGTGCTCATTGCGGGGCTCTGCTCCAGTCCCAGGAGATCCTGGTCTTCATCAAGAATGTCGATATCGAGGATATCGGTGTCCTGAAACAGCGGGTCGACCAGCTCGGCAGGTTTGCTGACCGGCTGAGCGGCGGGGGCCGCGGCTGTTCCTTTAACGGGGGTACTGCTGCCTTCAGGGCTACTGCGGCGCGGCAGGCGCGCCAGACTCTGGGCCAGCGTATCGAGTGCCGGTACGCTGAGGCTGAAGGCTTTGACGTTCTTGCCGGCAGAGAGTTCTTTCAGCATTTGTCCGAGCTGCTGTGCATCGCCATTGACGCGACGCTGCAGGGCGCCTTGCACCAGAATCAGGCCGACCAGGGCGCCGCCCAGGGCCAGCAGCAGCGCCAGGCCGAGCATGGACGCAGGGACGCTGCCCTGTGCCAGGGCCGGACCGGGGGTAAAGCTGATCTTCCAGTACGGATTGCCGGTGGCGAAGGTCTGCGCAGCGCCTGCGCCGGGCTGACCTCGTTGCAACAGCACCTGCTCCGGGGTGTTGGCGAATTGCTGGATCAGCTGTACCTGGCCATATTCGGCAGGCAGCGCCGGCAGTGCGGCGAGCAGGCGTTGCAGGTCAAAGGCCAGCAGCAGCGTGCCCTGGGCCGGCTGGTTCTCGCCGACGCGCAGCGCCACGGCGCTATAGGCAAGCCAGCGGTCGCCCACGCGGTAGGCCTCAACGGCCGGCTGCTGGCCGCTTTCGGTGCGGCGCAGCATATCCAGGCCGGCGAAGTTCATCGGCGCGGCGCGGCTGGTGTTCTGTACGGCCTCACCGCGGCGGTTGAGGTGGGCGTCGATCACGCCGTCCCAGTAGCTCAGGCTGCGTTCAGCCTCGCTGATCTGCAGGCTGTCGCCGCTTTGCAGCGCCTGCAGCAGCTGCGGGTTGCGCGCGGCCGCCAGGCTGTCGGCCTGCAGTTGCTTGAGCGCCTGTTGCACGGCGGCGGCCTGATTGCTGCCGAGGGCCTGGGTCAGTTCGGCCTGGCGTGCCTGGCTGCCGCTGTTATCGGCGAACCACAGCAACGCACCGCCTGCGCCGACGCCGATCAGCGCGGCCAGCAGGCCTGGCAGCAAAGTGCCCAGCGAGGGGCTGGCGGCCTTGCTCTTGGGCGGCTCCGGTATCAGGCTGGCGGCGCTATCGACTTCCTTGGCAGTACGCTTCAAGAGTTTCACGTAGGCGCTCCTTGGCGGGTCGTCCTTTGGGGTATGAGTCAGTGGCTACCGGAATGGCCGAAGCCGCCAGCGCCACGTTGGGTCTCGTCGAACTGCTCGACCAGCTCGAAATGCGCCTGAACCACCGGCACCAGCACCAGCTGGGCGATGCGCTCGCCGATGGCGATGGTGAAAGGCGTCTGGCCACGGTTCCAGCACGACACCATCAGCTCGCCCTGGTAGTCGGAGTCGATCAGGCCGACCAGGTTGCCGAGGACGATGCCGTGTTTGTGGCCGAGGCCCGAGCGCGGCAGGATCATCGCGGCCAGGCCGGGGTCGCCGATATAGATCGACAGGCCGGTGGGGATCAGTACGGTCTGCCCCGGTTCGAGGACGATGTCCTCCTTGAGCATGGCGCGCAGATCGAGGCCGGCCGAGCCGGGCGTGGCGTATTGCGGCAGCGGGAATTCCTGGCCGAGGCGGGGATCGAGGATCTTGGCTTGCAGAGCGTGCATGGTCAGTTCTTGTTCAGTCGTTCGGCGATAAGGGTGATCAACTGGCGGGCGATCTT
>JAEYXX010000031.1 GCA_023431055.1 Pseudomonadota bacterium | reverse complement strand
CTTCTATCTGGTCGAGTGGGTCCGTGGACGTCCCCTGTCGGACAGGGTCCAGGGTTGGGGAGTACAGATTGGTATCAGCCTGGTCATTGGGGTGATGCTGCTTGCGTTGGTCAATGACATTGGCCGGCTTTAATTGCCCTACAACTTGATGACGCCTTGCCCAGCGCAGGTCCAACTTTCAGGTTAAATAAGAAAGGACTTCATGAAACGTCTGCTGCTACCTGCGGTTATTTCCGCACTGATGATTGCCGAAGTTCACGCCGAGTCCTTCACCATCTCCGATATACGCGTCAACGGTCTGCAGCGGGTATCCGCGGGCAGCGTTTTCGGCGCACTGCCGCTCAACGTGGGCGAGCAGGTCGATGATCGCCAACTGGTCGATGCCACGCGCTCCCTGTTCCGTACCGGTTTTTTCCAGGACATCCAGCTCGGTCGCGATGGTGACGTGCTGGTCGTCACCGTGGTCGAACGTCCCTCCATCTCCGGCATCGAGATCGAGGGCAACAAGGCCATCACCACTGAAGATCTGCTCAAGGGCCTGAATCAGTCCGGTCTGGCCGAGGGTGAGATCTTCCAGCGCGCCACCCTCGAAGGTGTGCGCAACGAACTGCAGCGACAGTATGTCGCTCAGGGTCGCTATTCGGCCGAGATCGAAGCCGAAGTGATTCCGCAGCCGCGTAACCGCGTGGCCTTGAAGATCACCATCAACGAAGGCACCGTCGCTGCCATCTCGCATATCAACGTGGTGGGCAACACGGTTTTCAGTGATGAAGAGCTCTCCGACCTGTTCGAGCTGAAGACCACCAACTGGCTGTCGTTCTTCCGCAACGACGACAAGTACGCTCGCGAAAAACTGTCCGGCGACCTGGAGCGTCTGCGCTCCTACTACCTGGACCGCGGCTACATCAACATGGATATCAGCTCCACCCAGGTATCCATCACTCCCGACAAGAAGCACGTCTACATCACCGTCAACGTCGAAGAGGGCGAGAAGTACAGCGTTCGCGACGTGAAACTGTCCGGTGATCTCAAGGTGCCGGAAGAAGACGTGCGTGCACTGCTGCTGGTCAAGGAAGGGCAGGTCTTCTCGCGCAAGATCATGACCACTACCAGCGAGCTGATCACTCGCCGTCTGGGTAACGAGGGTTATACCTTCGCCAACGTCAATGGCGTGCCGGAAGCGCATGACGAGGACAATACCGTCTCTATCACCTTCTTCGTCGATCCGGGCAAACGCGCCTACGTCAACCGTATCAACTTCCGCGGCAACACCAAGTCCGAAGACGAAGTGCTGCGTCGCGAAATGCGTCAGATGGAAGGCGGCTGGGCTTCGACCTATCTGATCGATCAGTCCAAGGTTCGTCTGGAGCGCCTGGGCTTCTTCAAGGAAGTCAACGTCGAAACCCCGCAAGTGCCGGGCACCGATGACCAGATCGACGTCAACTACAGCGTCGAAGAGCAGCCGTCCGGCTCCATCACAGCCAGCGTCGGTTTTGCGCAGAACGCCGGTCTGATCCTCGGTGGTTCGATCAGCCAGAACAACTTCCTGGGTACCGGTAACCGCGTCAGCATCGGCCTGACCCGCAGCGAATACCAGACCCGATACAGCTTCGGCTTCGTTGACCCCTACTGGACCGTCGACGGTGTCAGCCTGGGTTACAACGCCTTCTACCGCACCACCGACTACGATGAGCTCGATGTCGATGTATCCAGCTACTCGGTCGACAGTCTGGGCGCCGGTATCAACATCGGCTACCCGATCAGCGAGACCGCGCGACTGACCTATGGCCTGAGCGTGCAGCAGGACAGTATCAGTACAGGGCGTTACACCGTCGATGAAATCTTCGACTTCATCGAGGCCGAAGGCGACAACTACCTGAACTTCAAGGGCTCCATCGGCTGGTCCGAGTCGACCCTGAATCGCGGCGTGCTGGCCAACCGTGGTCATTCGCAGAGCCTGGTGCTGGAAACCACCATTCCGGGTAGCGACCTGTCGTTCTACAAGCTCGACTACCGTGGTCAGGTGTTCACCCCGATCAGTGACAACTACACCCTGCGTTTCCACACCCAGCTGGGTTATGGCGACAGCTACGGTAGTACCGCGGAACTGCCGTTCTACGAGCACTACTACGCCGGTGGTTTCAACTCGGTTCGTGGCTTCAAGGACAGCAGCCTCGGTCCACGCAGCACGCCGAGCAGCGGCAACAAACCAGGTACCCTGCGCGACCCGGATCAAGATCCGTTGCCGTTCGGTGGTAACGTTCTGGTGCAGGGGGGCGTCGAGATGCTCTTCCCGCTGCCGTTCGTCAAGGATCAACGCTCGTTGCGTACCGCATTGTTCTGGGATGTGGGTAACGTCTTCGACACCAACTGCTCGTCCAGCCAGAAGAAGCTCAGCGACAGCTGCGACATCGATTTCAGCAACCTGGCAAGCTCCGTGGGTGTTGGTCTGACCTGGATCACTGCGCTCGGTCCGCTGAGTTTCAGCCTGGCCATGCCGATCAAGAAACCGGATGATGCCGATACCCAGGTATTCCAGTTCTCCCTGGGCCAGACCTTCTAAAAGTCATTCACCGAAAGCCAACAGTTTTGTTGCAGGAGTGCATTGTGCGTAAGTTGACCCAACTGGTTCTGTTCACCGCTGCCCTGATCGCCACTCCGGCGTTCGCCGAGATGAAGGTGGCCGTGCTGAACTATCAGATGGCGCTGCTCGAGTCGGATGCGGCCAAGCGCTACGCGGTGGATGCCGAGAAGAAGTTCGGTCCTCAGCTGAACAAGCTCAAGACCCTGGAAAGCGATGCCAAGCGCATCCAGGATCGCATGGTCAAAGACGGCGAGAAGATGCAGCAGGCCGAGCGCGAACGCCTTGAACTCGAGTTTAAGCAGAAGGCACGCGACTTCCAGTTCCAGTCCAAGGAGCTGAACGAAGCCAAGGCCATCGCTGACCGCGAGATGCTCGCCAAGCTCAAGCCGAACCTGGATAAGGCCGTCGAGGAAGTGATCAAGAACGGCAACTTCGACCTGGTGCTCGAGCGCGGTGCGGTGATCGATGTCAAGCCTCAGTACGACATCACTCGCCAAGTCATCGAGCGCATGAACCAGATGCGTTAAACATGACTGTTACAGTTACTCTCGGCCAATTGGCCGAGCGCCTGGGCGCCACCTTGCGTGGCGCTGAAGCTAAGGTCATCACGGGCCTGGCCACCTTGCAGGAGGCCAGGCCCGAACAGTTGAGCTTCCTGGCCAATGCCCAGTATCGCAAATACCTGACGCAGACCCAGGCCGGTGCCGTGCTGCTGACGGCAGCTGATGCAGAAGGCTACGCTGGCGATGCCCTGATCGTCGCCAATCCTTATCTGGCCTACGCCCAGCTCTCGCATCTGTTCGATCGCAAGCCCAAGGCTGCTCCCGGAATTCATGCTACTGCGCAGGTCGCCGCTGACGCAGAGGTCGATCCAACTGCCAGCATTGGCCCTTATGCCGTTATCGAAAGCGGTGCACGTATCGGTGCCGACGTCAGCGTCGGTGCCCATTGCGTGGTCGGTGCTCGTAGTGTGGTTGGTGACGGTGGCTGGCTGGCACCACGCGTGACGCTGTACCACGACGTACAGATCGGCAAGCGTGTAGTCATCCAGTCCGGCGCGGTGATCGGTGGCGAGGGCTTTGGTTTCGCTAACGAGAAGGGCGTCTGGCAGAAGATCGCGCAGATCGGTGGCGTGACCATCGGTGATGATGTCGAGATCGGCGCCAACACCACGGTGGATCGCGGCGCGATTTCCGACACCCTGATCGGCAATGGCGTGAAACTGGATAACCAGATCATGATCGCGCACAACGTACAGGTCGGTGACAACACGGCCATGGCCGGTTGCTGCGGGATCTCCGGCAGCACCAAGATCGGCAAGAACTGCATGATCGCTGGTGGTGTGGGGATGGTCGGTCATATCGAGGTATGCGACAACGTGTTCGTGACCGGCATGACCATGGTGACCCGTTCGATCACCGAGCCGGGCGCCTATTCTTCCGGTACTGCCATGCAGCCGGCGGGCGAGTGGAAGAAGAGCGCGGCACGTATTCGTCAGCTGGACGAGATGGCCAAGCGTCTGCGTGAGCTGGAAAAACAGCTGGCCGCCGTGACCCAGACGGCAAACGTCTCATCTGATGCCTGAGCACGGCGTGACCGTGCTCTTTTCTTTTCTTACAGGCTTAACCGGACATGATGGACATCAACGAAATTCGTGAATATTTGCCGCACCGCTATCCGTTCCTGCTGGTGGATCGCGTCGTGGACCTGGACGTCGAAGGCAAGACTGTTCGCGCCTACAAGAATGTCAGCATCAACGAGCCGTTCTTCAATGGCCATTTTCCCGAGCATCCGATCATGCCGGGCGTGTTGATCATCGAGGCCATGGCTCAGGCCGCCGGGATTCTCGGCTTCAAGATGATGGGCGTTAAACCCGCCGATGGCACCCTGTACTACTTCGTCGGCTCCGACAAGTTGCGCTTCCGCTCTCCTGTCACTCCTGGCGATCAGCTTGTGCTGGAGGCGAAGTACCTGAGCGATCGTCGCAGCATCTGGAAATTCGAGTGCCGTGCCACTGTCGATGGCAAGGAAGTCTGCTCCGCTGAAATCATCTGTGCGGAACGCAAGCTATGAGTTTGATTGACCCTCGCGCCATCATCGACCCCAGTGCCAGACTGGCCGACGACGTCGTCGTCGGCCCGTGGAGCATTGTCGGGCCCGATGTGGAAATCGGCGAGGGTACAGTCATCGGTCCGCATGTGGTGCTCAAGGGGCCGACCGTCATTGGCAAGCACAACCGCATCTACCAGTTTTCCTCGGTAGGTGAAGATACGCCCGACCTGAAGTACAAGGGTGAGCCGACGCGCCTGGTGATCGGCGATCACAACACCATCCGCGAAGGCGTCACCATTCACCGTGGTACGGTGCAGGATCGTAGCCAAACCACCATCGGTGATCACAACCTGATCATGGCCTATGCCCATATCGGCCACGACAGCGTGATCGGCAACCACTGCATTCTGGTCAACAACACGGCACTGGCTGGCCATGTCTGGGTCGATGACTGGGCGATCTTGTCCGGTTACACCCTGGTGCACCAGTTCTGCCGCATCGGTGCGCACAGCTTTTCTGGCATGGGCACCGCCATTGGCAAGGATGTGCCGGCCTTTGTCACCGTATTCGGTAATCCGGCCGAGGCGCGCAGCATGAACTTCGAGGGCATGCGTCGGCGAGGTTTCTCCGCTGAGGCCATCGCCGCGCTGCGCAAGGGCTACAAGCTGGTTTACCGCCAGGGGCTGACCGTCGAGCAGGCACTGGCCGAGCTGGCCGAGTCTGCTGCGCAGTTCCCGGAAGTGGCGATCTTCCGTGATTCCATCCAGGCCTCCACGCGCGGCATCACGCGCTGATACCTATGAGCAGACCTCTTCGCGTCGCACTGGTCGCCGGTGAGGCGTCCGGTGACATTCTCGGTTCCGGCCTGATGCAGGCCATCAAGGCGCGCCATCCCGATGCCGAGTTCATCGGTGTTGGCGGTGCTCGCATGCAAGCCGAGGGCCTGAAATCCTACTTTCCCATGGAGCGCCTGGCGGTCATGGGCCTAGTCGAGGTGCTCGGCCGTCTGTTCGAGTTGCTTGGCCGTCGCCGCCAGCTGGCCCGCGATCTGATCGCGGCGCAGCCGGACGTGTTCATCGGCATCGATGCCCCCGACTTCAATCTGGGCCTGGAGCTCAAGCTGCGCCGAGCCGGGATCAAGACCGTGCATTACGTCAGCCCGTCGGTTTGGGCCTGGCGGCAGAAGCGCGTGCTGAAGATTCGCGAAGCCTGCGACCTGATGCTGACCCTGTTTCCGTTCGAGGCGCAGTTCTACGATGCCCATCAGGTGCCGGTGCGTTTCGTCGGTCATCCGCTGGCTGACGCCATTCCGCAACAGGCTGATCGTGCTGCTGCGCGTGAGGCGCTGGACTTGCCGCAAGACGGGCCGGTGGTGGCCTTGATGCCGGGGAGTCGCGGCGGCGAAGTCGCGCGTCTCGGCGAGCTGTTTCTCGACGCGGCCATTCGCCTGCGTTCACTTCGCCCGGGTGTTCGCTTTCTCCTGCCTTGCGCCACGCCTGAGCGTCGCGAGCAGCTGGAGCAGATGCTGGCCGGGCGTGATCTGCCGTTGACCTTGCTCAACGGTCGTTCCCATGAAGCGCTGTCTGCCTGCGATGCGGTTCTGATTGCCTCCGGTACTGCGACCCTGGAGGCGCTGCTGTACAAGCGGCCAATGGTGGTGGCCTACCGTGTGGCGCCCATGACTTATCGCATTCTCAAACGGTTGGTGAAGAGTCCGTATATCTCGCTGCCCAATCTGCTGGCCGAGCGCCTGCTGGTGCCCGAGCTGATTCAGGATGCGGCCACGCCAGAGGCCCTCGCGCAGACCGTGGCGCCGCTGATCGATGGTGGGCAGGTGCAGACCGAAGGCTTCGATGTGATTCATCGCGCGCTGCGTCGAGATGCTTCGGTGTCGGCTGCGGACGCCGTGCTCAAGCTGGCTGGGCGCGGCTGATGCAGCTGGGTCTCGACTTCACCCTGGTCGAAGAGCTGGTCGCCGGCGTCGATGAAGTCGGCCGTGGCCCGCTTTGCGGCGCGGTGGTCACGGCGGCGGTGATTCTCGATCCGGCCCGGCCGATCATCGGGCTGAACGACTCCAAGAAGCTCACCGAGGCGCGTCGCGAAGTGCTGTTCGACGAGATTCGCGAGAAGGCCCTGGCCTGGTGCATCGCCCGCGCCGAGGTTGAGGAAATCGACCGCCTGAACATCCTGCATGCCACCATGCTGGCCATGCAGCGGGCTGTCGAAGGCCTGAGCGTGACGCCGAAACTTGCACTGATCGATGGCAATCGCTGCCCCCGGCTGGCAGTGCCCAGTGCGCCGGTGGTCAAGGGGGACAGTCGAGTACCGGCGATTGCTGCAGCTTCGATCCTGGCCAAGGTCAGCCGCGACCGCGAGATGCTCGAGATGGATCGTCTCTATCCCGGCTACGGCATTGCCGGTCACAAGGGCTATCCGACGCCCGTTCATCTCGAGGCGCTGCAGCGCCTGGGGCCGACCCCCATCCATCGGCGTTCCTTCGCGCCGGTGCGCGCTTTGCTCGAGCCTGTAGCCCTCGATCGCATCGCTGCCACGATCTGAACCTCTGGCCCTCAGCCAGACGCGCTTAGGCTACAATCGCCGCTTTGTCGTTTTCACCTGCAAGGCCGCCCATGACTCAAGCTTTCGTCCACCTGCGTCTGCACACCGAATACTCTCTGGTCGATGGCCTGGTGCGGGTCAAACCGCTGATCAAGGCCGTTGCCGGGGCCGGCATGCCAGCGGTGGCGGTCACCGACATGAGCAACATGTGCTCGCTGGTGAAGTTCTACAAGACGGCCATGGGCGCCGGGGTCAAGCCAATCTGCGGCGCCGATATCTGGCTGGCCAGCGCCGAGGAGGACGGCCCGCTGACGCGCCTGACCCTGCTGGCGATGAACCCCAAGGGCTATCGCAATCTCACCGAGTTGATTTCCCGCGGCTGGGCCGAGGGGCAGAGCAACGACCTGGTGATCATTCAGCGTGACTGGGTCAAGGAGGCCGCTGAGGGCCTGATCGCGTTGTCCGGTGCACGTGAAGGCGAAGTCGGCCAGGCGTTGCTGGGGGGGGACGAAGTGCTGGCGGAAGCGCGCCTGCGCGAGTGGATGTCTGTGTTCCCGGATCGTTTCTATCTCGAAGTGCAGCGCACCAGCCGGGTGGGTGATGAGGAATACCTGCACGCCGCCGTAGCGCTGGCTGATCGTGTCGAGGCGCCGTTGGTGGCGACCAACGATGTACGCTTCATCAAGCAGGACGACTTCGAGGCGCACGAAACGCGCGTCTGCATCGGCGAGGGTCGTACCCTGGATGACCCGCGTAGGCCGCGCAATTACTCTGATCAGCAGTACCTGAAAAGCGCTGAGGAAATGTGGGAGCTGTTCTCCGATCTGCCGGAAGCCCTGGAAAACACCGTCGAGATCGCCAAGCGCTGCAATATCGAGGTGCAGCTCGGCAAGTACTTCCTGCCGGACTTCCCTACGCCTAACGGCATGGGCATCGACGACTACCTGCGCCATGCCTCCTTCGAGGGGCTGGAAGAGCGTCTTGCCGTGCTGTTGCCCAAGGACACGCCGGATTACGAGGCGAAGAAGCAGGTCTATATCGACCGCCTCAACTTCGAGCTCGACATCATCATTCAGATGGGTTTCCCCGGTTACTTCCTGATCGTGATGGACTTCATCCAGTGGGCCAAGAACAACGGCGTGCCGGTCGGCCCGGGCCGTGGTTCGGGTGCCGGCTCGCTGGTGGCCTACGTGCTGAAGATCACCGACCTGGATCCCCTGGCCTACGACCTGCTGTTCGAGCGCTTCCTCAACCCCGAGCGGATTTCCATGCCCGACTTCGACGTCGACTTCTGCATGGACGGCCGCGATCGGGTGATCGACTACGTGGCTGAGAAGTACGGGCGCAACGCGGTCAGCCAGATCATCACCTTCGGCTCGATGGCGGCTAAGGCAGTGGTGCGTGACGTGGCGCGGGCGCAGGGCAAGTCCTACGGCCTGGCCGACCGTCTGTCGAAGATGATCCCCTTCGAAGTGGGCATGACTCTGGAGAAGGCCTACGAGATGGAGGAGCCGCTGCGTGAGTTCCTCAAGAACGACGAGGAAGCC
The DNA here is from genome assembly GCA_023431055.1 of Pseudomonadota bacterium. GTDB lineage: Bacteria > Pseudomonadota > Gammaproteobacteria > Pseudomonadales > Pseudomonadaceae > Aquipseudomonas. The sequence goes on along the minus strand of JAEYXX010000031.1, from coordinate 4,845 downwards.
CAGGAAATCTGGGACATGTCGCTCAAGCTCGAAGGCGTGGTGCGTGGTACCGGCAAGCACGCCGGGGGCGTGGTGATCGCGCCGACCAAGCTCACCGACTTCTCGCCCATCGCCTGTGACGAGGAGGGCGGTGGCCTGGTGACCCAGTTCGACAAGGACGACGTCGAGCAGGCCGGCCTGGTCAAGTTCGACTTCCTCGGTCTGCGCACCCTGACCATCATCAAATGGGCGATGGAAACCATCCACCGCATCCAGAAGCGCGACGGCGCCGCGGACGAGGACCTGGTCAACATCGACTTCATCCCGCTGGATGACAAGAAAACCTACGACATGCTGCAGAAGGCGGAGACCACCGCGGTCTTCCAGCTCGAATCGCGCGGCATGAAGGAGCTGATCAAGAAGCTCAAGCCCGACTGTCTGGAGGACATGATCGCCCTGGTGGCACTGTTCCGCCCCGGCCCGCTGCAGTCCGGCATGGTGGACGACTTCATCAACCGTAAGCACGGCCGCGCCGAGCTGTCCTATCCGCACCCGGATTACCAGTACGCCGGCCTGGAGCCGGTGCTCAAGCCCACCTACGGCGTCATCCTGTATCAGGAACAGGTGATGCAGATCGCTCAGGTAATGGCTGGCTACACCCTCGGCGGCGCCGACATGCTGCGTCGCGCCATGGGCAAAAAGAAGCCCGAGGAGATGGCCAAGCAGCGCGGCGGCTTCATCGAAGGCTGTGCCAACAACGGCATCGATGCCGACCTTGCGGGCAACATCTTCGACCTGGTGGAAAAGTTCGCCGGCTACGGCTTCAACAAGTCGCACTCGGCCGCCTACGGTCTGGTGTCCTACCAGACGGCCTGGCTCAAGGCGCATTACCCGGCGCCGTTCATGGCCGCGGTGCTTTCGGCGGATATGCACAACACCGACAAGGTGGTGATCCTGGTGGAAGAGTGCCGCAACATGAAGTTGCGCATCGATCCGCCGGACGTGAACGTTTCCGAATTCAAGTTCACCGTCAACGATGACGGCCGTATCGTCTACGGCCTCGGTGCGGTCAAGGGGGTGGGCGAGGGGCCGGTGGAGGCCATCGTCGAATGCCGCGCCGAAGGCGGGCCGTTCAAGGACCTGTTCGACTTCTGCAACCGCGTCGACCTCAAGCGCATCAACAAGCGTACCCTCGAAGCGTTGATCCGCAGCGGCGCGCTGGATCGCCTCGGCCCTTATTATCAGGACGAGCTCAAGGCCTACCAGGCCAGCGTGGACAAGAACCGCGCCGTGCTGCTGGCGTCCATGGAGGAGGCCGTGCAGTCTGCCGAGCAGACCGCGCGCAGCGCCGAGAGCGGCCATATGGATCTTTTTGGCGGCCTGTTCGCCGAGCCCGAGGCGGACGTCTACGCCAACCATCGCAAGGCCCGCGAGCTGCCGATCAAGGAGCGCCTCAAGGGCGAGAAGGACACCCTGGGCATCTACCTGTCCGGCCACCCCATAGACGAATACGAAGGCGAGATTCGTCGCTTCGCCCGCCAGCGCATCGTCGAGCTCAAGCCGGCGCGCGATACCCAGACCATCGCCGGGATGATCGTCAACCTGCGGGTGATGAAGAACAAGAAGGGCGACAAGATGGGCTTTATCACCCTGGATGACCGCTCCGGGCGCATCGAGGCTTCGCTGTTCGCCGACGCCTTCGCCAGCAACCAGGCGCTGCTGCAGAACGATGCGCTGGTGGTGGTCGAAGGTGAAGTCAGCAACGACGACTTCTCCGGCGGTTTGCGTCTGCGCGCCAAGCGCGTGATGAGCCTGGAAGAGGCGCGGACGGGCCTGGCCGACAGCCTGCGGGTGAAGGTCGCCAGCGAAGCGCTCAAGGGTGATCGCCTGCGCTGGCTGGCCGAGTTGTGCAGCAAGCACAAGGGCGCCTGCCCGGTGACCGTCGACTACAGTGGCGAGGAGGCACGCGCCTTGCTTCAATTCGGCGATGCCTGGCGAATCGACCCGGCCGACACTTTGATTCAGGCATTGCGTGACCAGTTCGGGCGCGACAACGTCTTTTTGCACTACCGCTGATATGCGAGAGGAAAATTCCTCTTCGTTGACAGCAAAGACACCCGAGGGTGTCGACCCGCTGCGCCCTATCCCTTAAGGTAGGGCGCCTAATGGATACAGCTCCCCGGCCACTTGGCCGTCGACGCAAGACGGATGACTATGAACCCGAATTTCCTCGATTTCGAACAGCCGATCGCCGACCTGCAAGCCAAGATCGAAGAGCTACGCCTGGTTGGCAATGACAACGCGCTGAATATCGGTGACGAGATTGCCCGCCTGCAGGACAAGAGCAGCGCCCTGACCGAAAGCATCTTCGGCAACCTGACCAGCTGGCAGATCGCGCAGCTCGCGCGCCACCCGCGCCGCCCCTACACCCTGGACTACATCCAGCACATCTTTACCGAGTTCGATGAACTGCATGGCGACCGTCACTTCTCCGACGACGCCGCCATCGTTGGTGGTGTGGCGCGCCTGGGTGATCAGCCGGTGATGATCATCGGTCACCAGAAGGGCCGTGAGGTGCGCGAGAAGGTGCGCCGCAACTTCGGCATGCCGCGCCCGGAAGGCTACCGCAAGGCCTGCCGTCTGATGGAGATGGCCGAGCGCTTCAAGATGCCGATCCTCACGTTCATCGACACCCCCGGTGCCTACCCGGGTATCGACGCTGAAGAGCGGGGCCAGAGCGAGGCCATCGCCTGGAACCTGCGCGTGATGGCGCGCCTGAAAACCCCGATCATCGCCACCGTTATCGGTGAAGGTGGCTCCGGCGGTGCGCTGGCCATCGGTGTCTGCGACCAGCTGAACATGCTGCAGTACTCCACCTACTCGGTGATCTCGCCGGAAGGTTGCGCCTCGATCCTCTGGCGCACTGCCGAGAAGGCGCCGGATGCTGCCGAAGCCATGGGCATCACCGCCGAACGCCTGAAGGATCTGGGTATCGTCGATCAGGTGATCGCCGAGCCTCTCGGCGGCGCGCACCGTGATCCGGTCGCGGCATCCGAGTCTATCCGTCAGGAGCTGACCAAGCAGCTCGCCAGCCTGCAGAAGCACGATACCGACGCGCTGCTTAAGCGTCGTTACGATCGCCTGATGAGCTACGGCATCGCCTGAGTTCACTCAGTGCATATCTCAATGGGCCTTCGGGCCCATTGTTGTTTAAGCTTGGCCGATGACCGATTTCACCATTCGCCTGCGCCAGGCCATGCAGCCCTGGCGCACAGCTCCTGCCTGGCGTATCGCCTTCTCTGGTGGCCTGGATTCCAGCGTGCTGCTGCATCTGCTCGCCGCCTGGGCGAGGGACGAGGAGTTGCCAGCGCTGTCCGCCATTCATGTCCATCATGGGCTGCAGCCGGCGGCTGATGGCTGGCCTGAGCATTGCGCGGAGATTTGTGCGCGGCTGGATATTCCCTTGGAGGTCGTCAGGGTGCAGGTGGCGCCGGGGGCAAGCCTGGAGCAGGCTGCCCGCCGTTCGCGTTATGCGGCATTCAGTGAGCGGCTGGGGCCGGGTGAAGCATTGCTCAGTGCCCAGCATCGCGACGATCAGGCCGAAACCCTGCTGTTTCGTCTGTTGCGGGGCGCAGGCGTGCGCGGGCTGGCGGCGATGCCGGCCAGTCGGCCGTTGGGGCAGGGCAGCCTGGTTCGGCCGCTGATCGACTGCTCACGGGCTGAGTTGCAGGCCTATGCGCAGAGTCATGGGCTTGCCTGGGTCGAGGATCCGAGCAATGCCGACGAGCACTTCAGCCGCAATTTCCTGCGCAGGCAGGTGATGCCGCTGCTGGCCGAACGCTGGCCGCAGATGACGGCAAGCCTTGCGCGCAGCGCCAGCCATTTGAGCGAGGCCCAGCAATTGCTGGACGAACTGGCCGAGATGGACCTGCTGGCTGCGCGTGGCGTTTGCGCTTTACCCTGGCTGCCGTTGCCTTCTCTAGATTTGTCGGCCGTGACCGCGCTGAGCGATGCGCGTCAGCGCAATCTGCTGCGCCACTGGCTGGCGCCGCTGACGCGCCTGCCCGATAGCGATCACTGGGCCGGCTGGTGTGACCTGCGTGATGCCGCCACGGATGCGACGCCGATCTGGAAGCTGACCGATGGCGAGTTGCATCGCGCTGATGGGCGACTTTGGTGGCTCAATGGTGAGTGGCTGCGGCCGCTGGATCCACTCGATCTAGCCTGCGACTCGTTTTCCGAATCGGTCGAACTTCCCGACAATGGTCATGTGCATCTACAGGGCGAACTGCCTCAAGGTCGCTGGCATCTGCGTTACCGCGTGGGCGGCGAGTCGCTGCAGGTGCCGGGACGTGGGCGGCGTGACCTCAAACGCTTGCTGAACGAGATGCGCGTGCCTGCATTCGTGCGCTCGCGCCTGCCGCTGTTGTTCGATGGCGATGAGCTGATGGCGGTGGCGAACCTGACGCAAGCGCCAGGAATCGAGGCCAGCCGGGTGCGTCTGCACTGGTCGCCGCCTATCGGCGCGCAAGGTTTGAGCTGGTAAGGCCTTTCGGGTAGACTACGCTCCCGTCTTAATACAGCTTTTGCCGACTCCCTCAGGGAGCTTGGCGAGCTTGCCATTGTGTTGTCGATGGCGCTCCTTCGCTTTCCCCGGCGGCACTGACCGCTTAAACGCAGACTTCTAGGGTTTTTCATGACGCGCTACATCTTCGTCACGGGTGGTGTTGTTTCTTCATTGGGGAAAGGCATCGCCTCGGCTTCACTGGCGGCCATCCTGGAGGCGCGGGGCCTGAAGGTCACCATGCTCAAGCTGGACCCTTACATCAACGTCGATCCGGGCACCATGAGCCCGTTCCAGCACGG
>JAEYXX010000128.1 GCA_023431055.1 Pseudomonadota bacterium | reverse complement strand
TTCCAATAGTGATCGGCAGTCGGTCCTCCAGTTGTGGTCAGTGGCAGAACTGAAGAACGAGGCGGCCCGAGCGACGCTGATACGCGATGTCTTGCTGCCAATGATGGCTCTCAACTCGCAGGCAACCGGTATGGCGCTGCGCTTCGGCGAGAAACTTCTGGCGCCGATCCCGCGGGGGTTGCGGCGTGCGGTCGGCGAATCCATTCTGCAGGCGACCCACGGGCGCGATGACCTGGAGAAGCGCGGCTTGCGGCTCCTCGAGACCCTCGGTTTCAAGATCTCCTCGAAGGGCTTCCTCGGGCGTCGGAAGAGCGCCGACCTATCCTCATAGTGCGGGGCGGTCGCGTCGGACCGCCTGGGGCCCGCCCTGCTGGGGCAACGACTCGACCGCCGTGGTCAGCGTGTGGTCAGCGAGAACCCCGGAACGGGGTCACCACGGGAACTACCCGCATGTAGTTCCGCAGGTCAGCGCGTTATCCACAGACCAAGATCGAACTCCTAAAGCGGGTGTCGTCGGCCCGTCGACGTGACTCACCCGCCCAAGGCTCACTCCACCCCAAGATCCTCCAGGAACACGAGGCTGTTCCCGTCGGGGTCGCTGAAGTGGAACATCGGCGGGACGCCGTCCCACCGGAGCACCTGGTCGTTGTGGTGCACCACGCCGTCGACGGCCCCGATCTGTGCGTAGGCGGCGTCGGCGTCGTCGGTGCCCAGGCGGAGGGCGATGGGGATCGGGCTGTCCGGCGGCAGGAGCAGCAGGCCCACCGCGGATCCGGGCGGGGCGACCTCGATCATCCGCACACCCGGCGGCACCACGGCGTCGAAGCGCAGCTCGCACCCCAGCACCTCCGTGTAGAAGGCCAGGGCCGCGTCCTGGTCGGCCACGGGCAGGGACACGCTGAGCACTCTCGTCGTCTTCATGGTGGTCAGACCGTGCCCGGCGCGGGAACTGTCCGGCCCGGGCCTGGTGCCAGGGGCCCTCCGCAGGCCAGCCCGACGATCGACCCCGCGACTAGGGTCGGCCGTATGCGCCGGCCCGGTCCGCCCGACGCCCGCGTCGGGGTGGAGATGGTGGAGGTCACCGACGCCGACGGCGCGCCCGCGGACCCTGCAGCCACGGCCGGGCCCGACGACGCATCGCCCCACCCGGGACGCCGCTCGCTGCGCAGGCTGGGCATCGCGGTGATCGCGGTCCTCGCCCTGGCCGCGGTGACGGTGACCGTCCTCGAGACGCGCCGCGACGCCGCGCGTCGGGAGGCGTTCACCGACCTCGGGTGGGTGATGCCGGCGATGCCCGGGCCGCCCCAGGAGGTCTGGCGAGCGCAGGGCGGCGCGGTGCTGGCGCAGGTCGACGGCACGGTCGTCACCCAGTCCGCCGGACCCGACCTGACCGTGCGCGCGGTCGAGACCGCCACCGGTCGGGTGCTGTGGGAGCGCACCGACACGAACGAGGAATGCAACACGGTCCTCGACGGGTCAGGGCGGGGCCCGGCCGCCCGCCCCGCCGACGGCCGGCCGCCGGTCCTCATGTGCATCGCCTTCGACGCGCCCGGCAGCGACGGCACCCCGCCCGCCGAGGCCGCGTCCGCGCCGTTCACGTTCGTCGACCTGGAGACCGGCGCGGTCCAGGCGCAGGTGACCGTCTCCGGGCAGCTCCTCGGGTACGCCGAGGTGGACGAGGACGTGCTCTTCTTCACGATCCGTTTCGGCGGATCCGTCGGCGTCGTGCGGGTGGACCCGTGGTCCGGGCGCGTCGTCTGGGACTGGACGAGCGCCTCCGGCGTCCGCCCCCGCCAGCCGGCCGACTGGACCTGGCACCTGGACGAGGACCGCGGTGTCCTCCGGCTCGAGGGCGCCCGCACGGTGGCGGTCGCCGTGGACGACGGCAGGCAGCTCAAGCCCGGCCCGCGCTCGCCGGATGGCGTCTGGACGACCACCTTCCCGCTCGCGTCGGGGCAGGTCGTGGCGGCCACCCAGGACCTCTCGACCGGCGTCGCGCGGATCAGCGTCCTCGAGGCCGACGGCACCACCCGGTTCGACATCGACGGCTCACCCTGGCGGATCGGGTTCGACGACGGCTCGGTCCCGGACGCGCTGGTGGTCCAGCGGGCGCCGGCGCCCGGGGCGACCCGGGACGTCACGCTCACCTCCATCGACCTCGGGACCGGCGAGGAGCGCTGGTCCCTGCCCGGCGCCTCCACCTGGCCCCTCTTCCTGCTGGAGGGCACCGCGGTCGTCGCCACCGCCTCGACGGTGGGCGCCCTCGACGTCGACGCGGGCGAGTGGCTCTGGCAGCACCCGGTGGCCGCCGACCTGCCGTACGACCCGCTGACCGACGGCGACGTCGTGCTGGTGCCCGTGGCCGACGGCGGCGGCCGGGCGCTCGCTGCGCTGCAGGTGCGGACGGGGGAGGAGCGGTGGCGGATGCCGCTGCCCGCCGACGCCGTCAGCGTGCTCCGCGCGCAGGACGGCACCCTCCTGGTCACGACGAGGTCCGAGCTCATCGCGTACCGATGAGCCCGACGTCGTCCTACCGTGGAGCCATGGCACAGGTCAGGACGGTCCAGGTCACGTTCGACTGCGCCGACCCGGAGCGGGTGGGCCGGTTCTGGTGCGAGGTCCTCGGGTACGTGG